>JANOZG010000559.1:0-14730 GCA_031429275.1 Planctomycetota bacterium | reverse complement strand
AAACTATTCACCATCAGATCCATCTGCATCTTCGAAATCTGTGGGATGTTGTCGTTTTCCTCTTTTACGCCGGGTTCCAGTTCCGGCACGGCGTGTCCCAGATCCTTCGATTGCGACTGCTTGAGCTGTTCTTCCATCGATCGTACAAACGTCGCGTGCTCATCAATCAAGTGTCTGTCCGCTGCGGACACGACTTTGCTGATTCGCTTCAGGTCTTCCTGTACGCTGTCGAGAACACTTGTCAGGACTTCACGATCCTTCACCTGTCCATACAACTTCCTGAACATCTGATACGGATCGTCTGTCGGCGCGATTGGTTTGTTGGCACCTGCGTAGCTCATGCGAGTCCACGTGTCCGCGCGATCCGGCACCATCACACCAAATTCCAGGGACCCAAATCGGGTTCGCGTTTCTTCCCTGGACTGCAGATAATTGGCGATCTCCTGATCGATTGAAAGACCGCTGGCCCAGCCGGCGGGTGTATCAGATCCGCCCTGGATGTTGCCGGGGAACAGTTCGACGCCTGTCAACAGGCAGCCCATGCCGCGCATATGATTGTCGCCGTCGCCACGGACTTTGTCGCACACGCCGTGCATGACCAGCATTCGTGATTGAAAATCCCTGAGCGGTTCAAGGATGCGTTTGAGCGTGAAAGTTTCGCCTTCTTCGTCTGGCCAGAAATCCCACGGCACAGTGCCGTTCGGGCTGAACATAATCACGATTCGCTGCTTTCGGGACGTCAACGCAGCCGGTGAAGCAAGTGTACTCAGGTTAGAAATGAAAGGCATTGCCGCAGCGCCAAGGCCCAGCGTCTTCAGAAACTGTCGTCGATTGTTCATGTCTTGTCGTCCGCTTATTTTCGTTCTGTTGCTGCCACAGGTTCAGTATTGGCCGTCCATCCATGCACGCTGGAACGGCAGGCGATTTCGACTGCCAGATGTTTAAGATTGTACTGGTGATCTCTGAAGAAGGCTGATAATTCTGCGATTGAATTTGGCCCATAGGCCAGCACAGGCTGCTGAACCATGTGGTGAAAAAACTGTCGTGCAAAGGCACGATGTGTTTCTTCGCTGCGAGCCATAAACGCCGCCAATTCTTTTGCTCCGCTGAATCGAACGAACTCGCCGCTGCGTTGCAGATACTGTCCTGCCGAATCGATCCCCTTCTCTTTTTCTCTATCGCGGAATCGGCCGACGGCGTCAAAATTCTCCAGGGCGAAGCCAAGAGAATTAATTAACCCATGGCAGTTGGCACACACTTCGGGGCTGGTCTGTATCGTGACACGTTCGCGAGTTGTCAGGTCCGGTGCCAGATCTGGTGCGGTCGGGGCGACTGCAATCGGCGGCGGTTTCACACCGCGTCCCAGAATCCCGCGCGACAAAAAGACGCCTCGATGAATCGGCGAACTTGTCTGCATGTAGGCAAATCCGCTCAAAATGAATGGATGCGAAATGATGCCCGATCGCTTATCGGATTCAAACTTCACTTCCTGAAATGGCGCGTCTTCTGGAAGTTCGACGCCGTAGAACTTTGCCATGCGGCCGTTCATGAATATCGCGTCGGTCGTGAGCAGCCTTTGAAAGTCGGCTGAGTCTGCATCAACCACCTGCTCCAGCATCATCTCCAGCGAAGTTCGCAAGTCAGCAGCCAGTTCAGGCGTGAAATCCGGAAACAGCTCGGCGTTCTTGTCGATTTCCTGAAGGCGTTCCAGATTCATCCAGGTGCGGAGAAATTCCAGCATTCGAGCGCGGCCACGGTAGTCGGAAACCAATCGCCACGCCTGGTCGCGAATCTGCTTTTCGTCTGAAAGGTGGCCGTTCCTGGCAGCGTCGAGCAACTGTTGGTCAGGAATGGAATTCAACAGAGCAAACGACAACCTTGACGCTCTGTCAAACTGGTCGTCGGCACCAGTCGGCTCACGATAAAGAAAACGGGGCGATTGCAACGCCAGCAGAATGATGCGACGAATGCCCTCTTCAGTTGTCTTTGCTGCCGCAAACTGAGACTCAACATATGTCTGACGCAATTCATCGGTCAACGGTCGGCGAAATGCTCGTTCAACAAACTGCGATGCAAACGTCCGCAGTTTTTCGTCCCGATCACCCTCCCTGTCGATGAGCCGCGACAGTTTTGCGACAAATTTGTCGGCGATTTCAGTTGCCGCGTATGTGATCGCTTCGTCCCATTCTTTTGAAACGCTTGTACCACGTTCATAACCGGAACTCCGATCGTCCGGGGGAAAAGGAGTTTCCACAATCATGATCTCCGGAGAGTGGTCCGGAATCAGATTGGCTGCCGGAATGAGTTCCTTGACTCCATGCGGTGACTTCCACGACAGCGAGATGGATGATGTCGGCTCTTTAAACTTGAACCATTCCAATTCGATCGGATACACGCGGCCTTCAAGCAGAAATCGTGACCCCGTAAAATCCGTGTCTGATCCGGATCGAACCCACGCGTCGATCAATGGTGTCTCACTATCGTTGACATTCAGTCGAGCACCGTTTTCGGTATGAACGGTGAATTCATACCAGCCCGTTTCTCGCGGGATAAGCGATCCCTTCCAGCGAATTGAAAACTCGTCCTTCTTCTCGAACTTGCCCTCTTCCGGAGTTGCTTCACCGAAGTTGAAATTGACAACCTGATCAGTCCGCTCAATCTTGCGCTTATCGCCCTGAAAATTTCGGGTCTCGAAGTACTCTGCTTTCAGCCCCCGCTCAGTACCTGGCTGAACTCTCCAGCGAAAACTTGCGCCAAGATCCGCAATGGCATTGCGATACTGCGACACCGTAAGTCGGCTAAGTTCTATTCGCGGAGGATTGAGTTTTGCCTGTGCCTCAGGCGAATAGAATTGCTGCTGCATCCATTCGGCAACAGCGCGAGCGTCGTCACCGGTACAATCTTCGGGAGAACCTTTCGGCATTGTGCGCGTGACAAGATCTGCCAGATCCGATGTCGGACGATCTCCGAAAATGGGCGCTGGAACTTCTGTCGTTCCGATGCCATTAACACCGTGGCAACTCACGCAACGCGATTCATACACCGCGCGGCCACGCTCGAGTATGGAGTTTAGCGCAGAGGATCCATCAGCACTTTGAGGTGCGTCGTCTGCTCGAACAGTAAAACTTGCTGATAGCAGGAGCAAACAGAGAAATCCGGCAAAGGGCCGCATGACTCGCTCCAGTTTCTGGGACTTAGGGTTTTGGTGGGATTGGGAGGCAGGCTTGGTATTTCTGCATGTCGCAGTTCTATCTCATACTCGTCAAACATTATGTCGGCATTTTAACCACGAGCAATTCGCCAAGTCCGGTGTTGTGTCGGATTTTCAACACTGAGGAGTTTGAGGATGTCTGGGAGTGCCAGGAAAAGTCTGCCTCAAAAGCCTGTCAATTCATGGGCAAACGGCAGCAATGAGGACTGCATGGGCCTGCTTCCGGCGGGGGGCAGGATGACGCCATCGGCAAAGAACTCCCTGAGGCGACTCGCCCGGCCGCAGCACTCATGAGTTTCTCCATCTTCATTGATCCGCATTTCGGACACGCCGGCTTTTCGGCGCGGCCGACCAATAATTCGGAAGTGCAGGAGCACGCGTCACATTGAAATTCAAACAGAGGCATCGATCTTCAACCTTCAGACAGTAACTTTGAAATTTGGTGATTGACTTAAAAACGTCATGGGATTTTCGAGCGTGACTTTGTCGATGAGTGACATCGCATGGCCACGACGAGACATTTCCACTCGTGCTTTGGGTACAGCGAGCGGATCGCTGCAACCCCAGTCGCCCGCTGAATTCATCCAGATGCGTTCTGAACCATACATCTCGATGACGTCCGTAGCGCGTTGAGGCGTCATCTTGGTGTCAGGATATAACGTCATCCCGGCCCAGAAGCCACGATCCAGAACTTCTGCAACGGTGTGTTCTTCGACATGGTCAATCAGAATGCGGCCTGCATCAATATGGCTGGCGCTTAGTGCATCCATGATGATTCGTGTGCCCTTGCGTTTGTCTTCCAGATGCGGGGTGTGAACCAGCACAAGCTGGTTATATTTTTCCGCCAGAGCGATTTGTTCTTCCAGAATGATAAGTTCATTCTTTGTGTTCTTGTTGAGCCCGATCTCACCGATCCCAAGGACTGTATCACACTTCAGGAACTCCGGAATGATCGACACAACTTCGCGCGCGAACACCGGATCATCTGCTTCCTTCGGATTGATGCACAGCCAGGTAAAATGTTTGATACCAAACAACGCGGCTCGGCGAGGTTCGTATTCTGTCAATTGACGAAAGTAGTCTGCAAACCCCTGAGCGCTTGAACGATCAAAGCCTGCCCAGAACGCTGGTTCCGTTACGGCAATACATCCCGACTGGGCCATTCGTTGATAGTCGTCAGTGGTGCGCGACACCATGTGAATATGCGGATCAATATACTTCATTGTGACTTCATCTTCTTACACACAAGTGGTTGACATGACTCAGCGTTACGGTTTGTTGTACGGTTTCATGTTCATCATGCAAGGCCGTTAAGCCAACACTGCTTTGACCAATTCCCCATGAATATCGGTCAGCCGGAAATCGCGACCCTGATACTTGTAGGTCAGCTGTTTGTGGTCAACTCCCAGCAGATGCAGAATTGTCGCGTTCAGGTCATGCACGTGCACAGGATCGCGAACGATGTTGTAATTGTAGTCGTCTGTTTCGCCGAGCGTCAGGCCTCGCTTGACGCCAGCTCCTGTCATGAGAATCGTAAAGCATCGCGGATGATGATCGCGGCCATAGTTATCTGCCGTCAAATTGCCCTGTGAGTACACCGTTCTTCCGAACTCACCGCCCCAGACAATCAATGTGTCCTTCAGCAATCCCCGCTGGTCCAGATCGTTGATCAATGCTGTTGTCGCCTGATCCGTATCCTTCACCTGGCCCCGCACTGCGTTTGGCAAACCGCCGTGGTGATCCCAGCCCATGTGGAACAGTTGCACGAATCTCACGTCGCGTTCCGCAAGTCGGCGTGCCAGCAGGCAGTTTGAGGCGTAACTTCCGCTGCGATGAACATCCGGCCCGTAGCTGTCGAGTACGTGTTTTGGCTCATCGGAAATATCGATCAGGTCCGGCACGCTGGTCTGCATGCGAAACGCCATTTCGTACTGAGCGATGCGAGTCTGGATTTCAGGATCGCCGACCACATCAAAACGCTGCTGATTGAGTGCAGACAAGCGATCCAGCGTGCTGCGGCGAGTTTGTACTGACATGCCTTGCGGGTTACTCAAATACAACACGGCATCGCCCGAATTGCGGAACTTGACGCCCTGATGTTTGGAAGGCAGAAATCCTGATCCCCACAAGCGATCATAGAGCGGCTGATCATCCGGGCGTCCGCTGCCAAAAGAAGTCAGCACGACATAGGAAGGCAGATTCTCATTGTCACTGCCAAGTCCATAACTTGCCCACGATCCGATGCTTGGTCGTCCGGCTAATTGGGATCCTGTCTGACAAAACGTAATCGCCGGATCATGATTGATGGCTTCCGTGTGCATCGAACGAATCATGCACCACATATCTGCCAGCGTCGGCATGTAAGTCAGAGCGTCGCTCATCCACATTCCGCATTCACCATGCTGAGCGAACTTAAACACTGATGGAGCGACGGGGAATTTTGACTGGCCGCTTGTCATTGTTGTCAGACGCTGGCCCTGTCGAATGGATGCGGGCAGATCTTCACCACGCCGTTCCGCCAGCAAAGGTTTCGGGTCGAACAGATCCATTTGCGACGGAGCGCCCGACTGGAAGAGATAGATAATCCGCTTCGCCGCCGGAGCATAATTTGGAAACGATGGCAATCCGTGCTCCGGGGCCGCATTCGCGGTCGAGACTGGATTCATCAGCGTTGCCAGGGCTGCAGCACCAATCGTGGTGGATCCATGCCGCAGAAACAGGCGACGATTCAGTGCGTCCTGAGTTTGCGTCGAGTGGGATCGATTCAGGATTGACATAGTTTAACCCTCATCAGCTCATCAAACGACTTTGTCTGTATCAATTTCGCGCCGTAAGCACTTATTCATATGTACTTTCACGAACCTCGTTCAACCGTCAGGCGCAGGGGTACGCGGATCAAAGACAACGAGTACGCCTGCGGCTGACTGTTAAACGAAGAAACTCTTAAACCAGTGTAAGAATACGTATGACATGCGAAGGATGCAAACGGCGACTCGTCGCTATTGAACCGTCCAGTTAAACGATTCCGTTTCGCGCAGGCCATTCAGCCAATATGCAGAACTCGTGATCTTCATGTGGATCACCGCCGGATCAGCGGAATCGACGCTCACGCTCCAGATGATTGAATCTGCGTCAGCGACCTTTCCAGCGGCAATTTGTTCGCCGAACAGACGATTGAGAATTGCCGAATCATCCATCCCGACGGACAACATGCGAACCAGTAATTCCCGATTCATTGTTTCATTGAAGATCGCCAATCCGACTTGATCGTCACAATGAATACTCAGCGAAACTCGTAAGGCATCGGGCGTAGGGAACGCCATAGAGTTCACAGAATTCAGCAGGCTGGCGATTGCGAACATGGGTTTGTGGACCGCCAGATCAGCCGATTGTTCCCACAGGCGTTCATGCTGACTTTCGATGCTGTAGTTCTTGATTTGCCCGGCAGTCAATTTAGTTCCCAGTTTGTACTTCAGAAGGATCGCTGCAGCCTCTGGCGGATCCAGATCCTGCAGAGCAAAAAGGCACATGTCACGGAGCTCTTCCGGAGCAATCTGCGATGCTCCATGAACGTCTTGTGCAGTCAGAATCGCCGCATAGTCCGTTGCCTGCCAGCTGTCGTCGAGTTCTGTGAGTTCTTCAATACCATCAACGACAATACTGTATTTGATCATTCGGGATTCCAGAGAGGAGGTTGGAAGAGTTCTTGTCTGAATTGTAGCAGAGCGGGCCTTTGATCTTTGGGCACCGGGCAGATTAAGTTGATGCAAAGTTCAGGTATGGCTGCTGGCCAAGCATGTTGCGGCAGAAGACGGCAATACCCCTTTGTGCTTTTTTGCAGACTTGGATTGTCAACTCAGGGATGAAATGCTTTGATGCACCCGCAGGATTCAGTTTTGTCACCATTAGAAGAACAGGGCAGATTCAATGGAAATATTCGTTGTTTTAGTCGGGATTGTGGCACTTATCTGTGGGATTGGCTCACTGGCATGCTGGATCATGGTCATTGTGGCAGCATTCAAGAACGAAAAAAGCCCGCTGATGGGGATCTTGTGTATTGTTCTTTGCGGTCTCGGTGCTTTCATTATCGGCTGGATTAAGCACGGTGAATGGCGTATCAAGAATGTCATGCTGGCATGGACTGGACTGATTGTCTTCCAAATTCTTATTCAGGTCGCGGCGGGCGCGATTGCCGTCGGCGCTGCGGCTGCGGCTCAGCAATAGCAGTTCGTTTTGCTAAGTGAACTTCATACTCCGCGTGCCAGTGGCTTGCCTGTCTTCTAAGTGATCGGCAAGCCACATCCGCAGTATGCACCGTGTAACCTCAGCGCCCCGCAGGTATCCACAGTCAGTCTCTCGCGATTTCCAGCTCAAGCTGATTGAAAAATGCCGGGACTCTTTTCGTGAAAGGCGCGCTTCCAGAGCTGCTGACCATGCAGGGTGGGGACAGTTTGAGATGAATGCCGTTGGCGACATTTTTTACGACGTTTGAAGTAGTTTCATGCGATGCTGGAGGTCAGCATTGCCTCTGTACGGTCGTCCGCCTGCCTCGCATGCTTTCGCGACACTGTCAATGAGCGTCTTTCGGTCAATTGGTTTCGTCGTGTAATCATCGCAGCCAGCGTTGAGGCATTTCTGGCAGTCACTATCCATCGCATGAGCTGTCAATGCAATGATTGGATGGTAATAACCGTTGTTTCGCAGTTGCCTTGTCGCTTCATATCCGTCAAGAACGGGCATCTGCATATCCATCAGGATCACATCGTATGGGGTTCCTTCTGAAATCGCGGCTGTTGCTAATTCCAATCCAATTTGTCCATTGTCGGCAAGCGTGACCTCTGCGCCAGCCTTCTTCAAAATGAAGTTAATCAGTCGTTGATTGACTGGATTATCTTCGGCAACAAGGATCCGACGCTGACGCAGTCGACCGTCAGTGTCTTGCGCTGACGTCGCACTGGCTTTTGAGGTAACCGATTTGACGTGGCTGCTGGTTTTTTCGATTTCATTTGCTGGCCCGGCAGAAATCGTGACGGAAAACGTACTTCCCATTCCAATGATGCTGGACACGGAAATTTCGCCGCCCAATCGCTGTACTAGCCGCTTGGTGATTGTGAGTCCCAGACCTGTTCCACCGAACCTCCGTGTGGTTGAACTATCTGCCTGCATGAACGGCTCAAAGATCTTATCAATACTACTCGAGACAATCCCGATGCCCGTATCAATGACGTCGAATTGCAGATTCGGACCTTGATCAGAACTGTCCAGCAATCGAGTCACGATCTCGACTTTCCCTAGTTCAGTGAATTTGATTGCATTGCCCACGAGGTTAATGAGAATCTGGCGCAATCGAGTCGGGTCACTCAGGATCGATTCAGGGATGGGACCTTCAAACCGAACCTGCAACGGCAGATTTTTGGCCTTTGCTCGCACTTCCATCAAGGAGGCCACGTCAGCGATCAAATCGCGAGGGGAGAAGCGAATGCATTCAATTTCCAGATTTCCTGACTCGATCTTGGACAGATCAAGAATGTCGTTAATAAGAGTAATGAGATACTCACCGTTCTCTTTGACGGTCCTCGCAGCGTCGATGTCGACGAGAGCCGTGAGATTATCCAGAAGGATGTCATTGAAGCCGAGGATGGCCGTCATCGGTGTGCGCAGCTCGTGGCTCATGTTTGCAAGGAATTCACTCTTCGCCCGACTCGCGGCTTCGGCTTCTTCCTTCGCGGACTTAAGTGCTCCCAGAATTTGTTCACGCACGGTAATATCGGCGATAGTGCTGAGAACAAACACGCCCTCTTTGGTCTCGATCAGTTTCAGCCCGACTTCCACGGGAAACTTACTGCCGTTCTGGTGAACCCCGAAAAAGTTCCGGCTGGTCACCAGATGCTCAAGCAGAGGGCGGCCAGTGTCACCGCCGTTCTTGTGTGCCAGCGACTCCTGACGCCATGTCGGTATCAGTGTATCGATAGACCGGCCGACGAGTTGACTACGTGGGTATCCAAACAGCCGTTCTGATTCAGAATTCAGCAGGACGATACTACCTGTCTCGTCCATCATGACCATTGCGATGGGCGCGGCCTCGAGGACTTTGCGAAACCTGGCCTCCGCAATTGACAGTTCCGCTGTTCGCTCCTGGACACGGCGTTCCAGTTCATTGTTCAGATCGCGCTGAGCATCTCGCTGCTGTCGCAATTCGGCAGCAGTGCGGCGCCTCTCTGCCACACTGGCGCGGAGCGTATCGGCAGCCTGAGCCAACTCTTCGGCGTTGCGTGCAGAGTCGGCCTGAACGCGCATGCTGGCAATCTCGCCCGCTCGTTCTACAAGAAGTCCCACGTGGCGTTCGACAAGTGGCTGCAGTGAATCCTGCGGCAGGGCAGTTCTATGGCGGGCGTGCGGTACAACGCTGCGCAGTTCCCGAGACAGCGTGGCCTGGTAGTCGACCTTCAGAGATGAAAGTCGGGCTCGCGATCCCCAGCGATCGAAGCAATGGTACGCCTGCTGCCAATAGATTTGCTCGAAGCGACCGTTCCCCATCGCTCGCCAGAAAGTGGCAGCGCGATCATTCGCAAATCCTTCCCACTGGACGAAACCGCCCTCGTGTGCGGAGTCGATGGCTCGCTGGTAGAGTTCCATGGCATCGACGAATCGGCCCTCCAGCCATGCCAGCTCAGCGGTTGCCAAAAGATATTTATGCTCAAAGTTCTCGGGACAGTAGTCGGCCCATACACGAAGTTGCCCAAGCAGTTGATCAAGCTCTGTATGACGATCTGGTGAGGGATCTACTTCGTCAGCGATCGTCAGTCCCGTAATCGCGAGCAGGCGTGAAAACACATACTCGGCCCAGGGCAGCAATCCCTGAGTTCCCACGGTGTGAATCATTGGCTGCACATCGTCGGAAACAGCCATAGCCTGCCGAAAATTGCCCATCAGCAGATTCTGACCAACCTTGAGTACTTTGTAGATGCAGATCACCTGATGGTTTTGATGCGATTCAAGGCGACGGAGATAGTCCGTCTCCCAATCGTGGCTGCTGCATTCTGCTGACGATGCCTCGGATAACTCTCCGAAGATCCGCAGTCCACCGTCCAGGAGATCGATCGCCCACTGGTTGTGACGCGACAGGCTGAACGCCTGCGACGACTGCGTTTCGCGAATCAGAACATCGAGCTGGGTTCCCTGATAAAATCGGCAATACATATTGTGTCCGAAGGCGTATGCCGCGTACTGCAGGTTTCCAGATTGAGAGCCGGTCTGAAACGCTGCCGCGTAGTCTTCGCTGCTCTGGCGCAGGTGTTCGAACCAGTGCCGGACAGAACTGCCGATCATCAGATGAAACACGGATTTTTCAGAGGCTGAGGTGCGTGAATCCGACATCAGCTGAGTCGCCAGTTCACCGAATTCTCGTCCTGTGTTGTAGTCGTTGGCGACCCATCCCAGCAGCCCGACGAACGCCGTGTGACTGTACCCTACCTGAGGAATGTGGCCGAATTGAAGAGTCAGGTTCACGACTCTGGAAACGATGACACTCCACAAACTCTGATGCGATCGGTAACACGATGGTCCCATCGTTATCAGAATCTGAGCCGTGGCACACATGAATGGATCGGTTGCAAACGGCAGGTTCGCGAGTTCCGCCACCGAATTGTCTTTCAAGTAGCGCCGGATCGCCGCAATTTCCTCGTCGCGAGCGATCTCGTACTGATCCTCCGGCAGGAAGACCCCTAGTTCTGCGAGTGCTTCACGTCCAGTTGCGATTGCATCTGCATAGTTGGCATGGAGTGTGTGCTGGGTAATGAGAATCCGCAGTGTTTCTGTCTTCTGTATAGGTGTTCGGGCTTGTGCCACGGCCTTCCGCACGCAGCGCTCAGCTTCTTTGCGATCACCTTCCAAAAACTCCGTCTCCGCCTGTTCACGGAACAGATCCATCGCCAGCGCATAGTGATCCCGCCAGAACATCGCCGCAATCGTTGGCGATTCCAGATATCGCTGGGCCGCCCTGTGATACTGGAGTGCGGCGCGGAATGCCGTAGCCGAGCGTGCTCTTCGGGCAGCGACAACGTTCAGCCGGACTCCTTGCACCAACTCATCAGCGGTTTGAATCAGTGTCAGGCCCGCATTGAGATGCTCCACCACCTCACAGGCTCTGTCTACGATCTGATCTTCGCTCAGTCGTTCAAGCATTCGTCGAGCGATTTTGAGTTTCACTGCCGGCAGATTTATCGCCTCGATTCGCGCGTAAGCGGCCTGCTGTACCCGATCGTGCAGGAATTGAAACCATTTGCGAGTTCCTGGCAAGCCACCCTTTGTTCCCCGGTGTACGTCTTCGAGTGGGATAATCAGATTTGACACGGATCGCTTCAGCAGTGCTTCACAATCCTCCGGTGCCCGATCGCTGATCACACTCAGCGTTTCGAGTTCAAAGCGATGTCCGAGGCAAGCGGCCAGCGACAGCAGATCCTGCGTATCCTCATCCAACAATGCGATCCTGCGAGAAAAGAGGTCCACGACGTTCTGTGGAAGCAGACAGTGCAATTCCATGTCGTCAGACTGCACGTCGCATCTTTTTGGATCCGTGTGTTCTTTCTCGAGCATGCTGATCAATGTCTGGGCGAAAAACGGATTTCCTTCCGTACGAGTATAAATCTGCTGCGACATAGCCTGCACGGCGGTTCCGCTGAGTGCAAGTTTATCCGAAACAAGCTGCTGCAGGTCATGCGCGCTCAGCTCCTGAATTTGGATCGTATTCACCGGGACGCCCACACTGCGGAGATTCGCCATCGCAGTACTCCAGGGATGAACGCTGTCAATCTCATCGCTGCGGTAAGCGGCGATGATCAACAGGTATCGCAACGTGGAACCGACCTGCAGTTGAGTGAGCAGGTGCAGCGAAGCAGCGTCGGCCCACTGCCAGTCATCAATGAACAGCACCAACGGGTATTCCGCACGGGCAATCACCTGCAGGAGCGAGCGAATCACACTGGCGAATCGATGTCGAGCCTCCTGCGGACTAATCGTTGCCACCGGAAGCTGCTGCCCGAGCAGCGAATCAAACTCAGGCACGAGATCGACCAGTAGCTGCCCGTTTGCACCCACCGCGTCGCGAATATCCCGGATCCAACGCGCGCGTTCAGTTTCGTCCTCTCGGCTGACCATCTCACAGAACTGTGACAGTGCTTGTCGCCAGGCGACGTAGGGAACGTTCTGGTCATACTGGTTGAATTTCCCCTGTAAAAAAGACCCGTTACAGGCGCGCGCTGGTTCGGCAAGCACTTGAGCTAACGATGTCTTGCCGGTCCCGGAAATCCCAGGGATCAACAACACCTCGCCGGAACCCCGACTGATCCGTTCGAGCGATTCCAGCATGACTGCAATGGCGTCCGCGCGTCCGTAAAGCTGGTGCCGCGAAGCTAGCCGCACGGCATCGTCCAAAAATCGTCTTTCTTCGCGAGCAACTTGCTGGTTCACAGGCAAAAATCTCCTCCCAACCACTCGAAATATCAAGCTGGGACTACATGCGTTGACTTTATGAAACATTGAAGTCTGTTCCCAATTCCTATTCTTGCGGGAAGGATTTTGCGAATTCTCTCAGGTCGTTCCCATAGTAAGCCGTGTGCGCGAGACAAGTGTTACCACCGTTCGAGCAGGGCGGCCGCAGTACATGAAATCCCGCAGTCGCATTACTAAACCAGGTTCAGAAAGAGAACCGGAGTTTTCGCACGCAGGGTGGGACAAGCGGCTGACAAGCCGCGCCGGCCCATTGTTCTCCATTTGCACACATGGTGGGCCGGCGCTCGCGTAGCTCGCTGGTCCCACCCGACAAGAACTCCGTTTCTAACAGTGAACCCGGTGTAACACCGCTCTCGAAAAGCCAAGTCGCATCACATCAAGAGCACGGCGATATTCAATCAGCATCGAGGAGTTAATAATTGACGTAGCCGATCCGCTCCGAAAATGGTCCGTCTTCATCATCACGGGTGCCCACACACCAGTATGGAGACTCGCCAGAAATCCTGTGCACACGGAATTCTGGCGAATTCCATTCCGTATTCAGACAATTGTTGTTCGCTCCATGTTATGCCAGTTCGAAAATCGATTCCTTATGCAATCGGAGCGGCAGAAAAAGCAATACCGGGCCAGGGCCAGAGTTTCTCTCCTTCCTTCCTTTCTTGAATCTGTCTGCCGCTGACAGATTTCTTACAAACTCTGGTTTCCTCAAAAAGACAAGCCATTCAGGATCGAATAATGATCATCGGAGCCCCCCTATATTCTCTCATCAGGTTTTTGCGGGAACTTCCCTCGCATCATAGCCGTCAGACTTGCTTCCCTGTCTGGATGTTTGAGTTCTGATGCGGTAGCTTCCGTTCAACGACGCGGTGATGTGTTTTCCTGTAAGGGTGATAGTCATGTATAAAGCGATTGCGTGTCTGGTGTCAGTGGTGGTTTTAAGTTCTGCGGGACTGATGGCAACAACAATGCAACAACCTCCAGCCGACAAGCGGGCTCAGGCGAAGAAGCTTTTCGACGAAAACAACTTCAACGATGCGTTGCAGTTGTATCGAGCGCTGGCTCAGGATCCGGAAAACTCGGGGAAGGAAGTTCCTGGCGATTTGGCGGCTGCCATCGTATGTCTGAACAACCTCGGGCTTGTGCATGAGGCCGATGAACTGATCGAATCGTCGATTGAAGTGCACAAGAAGAATTTTCGTCTACTGGCGGGTGCGGCTCAGGCTTACTCGGGCGAACTTGAAGATGGCGGCTTTGTAATTGCAGGCAAGTTTGAACGCGGCGGCCATCGCGGCGGCGGTCAATGGGCCAGCGTGGCAGATCGGGATCGAGTGCGGTCACTGCAACTGCTGCTGGAAGCGATCTCTCTTTCCGAAAAAGATGACAACGCGACAGCGGCTGAACGAGCGGACTTGTGGCAGCGAGTTGGCGATCAGATCAGCAGCGCGCGACATGGTGAAGCCTGGAAACTGCAGGATCTGACGGACCTCAGCGTGCTGCCGGACTTTGAAATTTCCGAAGGCGAAGGCAGAGGCATGGGATTTGGATATTACGGCCGTGGCGGCTGGGGCGGACAGAGCAAAGGGGCTCCGGTCGATCAGGATGGCAATCCCGTCTTTCATCACAGGCCGGAATCCTGGGACGCAGCAAAGTCTGACGGCGAGCGCTGGCGCTGGGCGATGGCTCAGGTCGTGCTGCATGTCGCTGATCGACGCAGCCAGGTGGATCTGGGGTGGGCCGGATTTCTGCAGTCGCAGTTTGGCGTCGGAGCGTCGGCTGTGGGCGGACCGCCCGTTATTCACGAGGCAGCAGGCGACGAGGCAGGTGGTGAAAAGCCAAAGCCGTCCGGAGAATGGGCCGCGCATGAGCTGGCCGACACCGAGACGATTGCAAAGCTCACGACCGGTGTGAAGCGGTTCGCTCTGCCGGATGAATTCAATCACATTACGATTCTGAAGGCCGTCATTGCGCGCGGTGACGGGACGAAGCGCGAGGCTCTGGAATCGCTCATC
>JANOZG010000558.1:0-2304 GCA_031429275.1 Planctomycetota bacterium | reverse complement strand
CAGTCGAAAACGGCAGCAAAGCTCGGACACGCAACTTCTCTTTGGCCGAGAGGCAAACCAAAACTCGCGGATGAGTAGATTGCCCCACGTTACGTATGGCAACACCATGTTCGGCGAAGCAGTGACACCGTGGTTTCAGCCTTTGGTCAAACACTATCGAGGCGGCCACTGGTACCTCTGAGAAGATTTTGCATTTTGCGAACGCATCCGCCTGGCCGGATTCAAAATCTTTGCCGACACCGCGATCCGACACCAGCACTACGGCAACTGTCCGTACGGCTGGGAAGACGCCGGCCGTGACATCCAACGCTTCTGCTTCTACGATGCCGCGAAGGACGAACCGTTCGCCAGGGAAGACGACGTCCGCGATGCCATCGAGAAACTTCGCGCCGAGAAGGAGATGGAAGAAGGCTGACTCTATTGGAAGGGTCCGCCGAGGTATTTTCATTCGAGGAATAGCTGGGTTTTCGGCCCAAGGGGCCATTCGATGGCCTGGAATCACATGAAAAAATACGCCTAAAAATACTTCACAGCCTTGGGAGATCAGGCGATCAGGGCTGGGCACGACGAGCTGCCAGAACACGGAGAATTGCTCCGACGAATTCCTCGATGACTTCGATCTTGTTGTCGCGGGCGGTGATAATTCGGCCACTGACTTCAACAACGCTGTTTTCCAGCGTGACACCGTAGTTGTCGTGAACCTGCTGGTGTATCACTTGATTACCGGTGGCCTTCACGCCATCGAGCAGCTTCATTTTTGCAAGCACTCCGGGGCCGGCGTTGAGGGCCGCGACGAGCTTCCCGGACGCGATCATTTGTTTGGTAAAGCTTTCAGCCTGATCTGCTGCCTTACTCGGCTCTGTCCGGGACTCGCTGGGGACACAGCAGTTTAATTTGTCCGCGGACCTGAAAGACACTTCGTCGGGAGAAATTCGATGGGACGAACAGATTTTCCACGAAGAAGGAGATGAAAACAGTGTTTACCGGGTGACGTTCAGCATCAAGCCCTTTCCAGGAGTTCGTAAGACGGGGGTTTGACCGCACCGCGAAGTGGTGGATGATCACGCTCAGCGATCTGTTGCTGAAGATTGGAACTCAGAACGTGACTCTTTCCGGTATCAGCGTGGCCAACCTGACCGGCGGGGGCTTGGACAATAGCTTTACCGTGAATGGCTGGAGCGGCTCGGGCACACTTGCAGCCGCAGGCTGCAGCGACTCGTTGAATTACGCGAACGACGCTTCTATCGTCAACTGACGGATTGTGCCCTTCGGAACCTCACGGAGCTCGCAAGTGTCCGTCGTCTTCAGTCGCACCAGGTAGGCAATCACTCGATCGCTGGCTGCGGGGGATGGCATAGAAGGGGAATCAGGGGGAATCAGCAGAATTCTGGCAGGCGCGATATCAGGCAGTTCGTCTTCACGATGAAACGGCGATTCCGGCGTGTGCGGCGTATCTGGATCTGAATCCGATTCGAACGGCATTGGCCGAGACGATTGAAGAGTGTGATTTTACGTCGGCTCAGAGGCGAGGTTGCGACGTGCAGGCGAAGTGTTTAGTTGCCAATGTTCAGTGTTCAGTTGATGAGGGCAGAACTGATGAGGACGCTGTAGATGTTCAGCTTTCCAACGGTCGCGTGGTTCCCGCTGGGAGACCAACCACGACAGGAGTCCCGCGTCGGAGACGCTTGCTACAATGGTGGCAATCGCCTGGCACCGCTGGAACTGGGATGTGGATCGAGTACGACCGGTCCGTGCTTTAACAGACGGTGCGGTCGTTGCAGCAACAAAGGATTTTCGCCAAGCCGATAGGGGCGTACCTGTTGGCTCGGCACCAGAATGTTTCGCCGCAGTATTCAGAACGTCGCCGATTTTCTGCCGCGACTCGCTTAACAGACTTTGATTTGCGATCGCTAGAATTCCGGTCAGACTGCGTAGTCGAAATGACGACAAAAGCCATTCGAAGAAGCGACGAGGATCATGGCGACCTGTTCCCACTGCGGCTCCTGCACAAACCGCTCAGGAGGGCGTGTCCCGAGTCAGATTTGTACCACCGATCGAAGCTTCGACCCAACAGACCGAAAACTGCGACCTGATGCCCGATCCTGTTCCGGTGAGACCGACCATCCCGCAACTGTACTCAAATTGACGGCGAGCCAAGCACGTTCTCTGGCCACGCCCCGGAGTGTCGGAATCCAGTTGATTTGGCAAAACTAGCGACAGATATTTAACTGACGTATCTCTCTCAGGATGAACCGTCCTGAGTAACATTCGCTTTGTGGTCAAGCTGCTTCGGTCATTAAACCA
>JANOZG010000557.1:0-3113 GCA_031429275.1 Planctomycetota bacterium | reverse complement strand
CGCGACGGCCGAGCACGCGAAGTAATTCTGAAATGCCTGATTGCCAATGTCGATGGTTGGCTGTTGAGTGAAATATTCGAATGGCAAAGCAAAGTCCGGCGAAACGTTCCATTGCAGAGAAAATCAATATGCTGCTCGTAGTCCACGCGATCGCGGGCAATGGAGTTCAATTGCTCGCGTAGCTCATCCGAAAAATTGGTTTCATCTGGATTCAGATTCGCTTCGCATAAAAACTGCAACTGATGAATCGCTGCATTCGTGGTGCTTGCTGCGTCACTCGCTACCATCGGCAGCATGGTGGTCAGGCTGGCTGAGACTCAAAATTTTTGGTGCGTGGCAAACATCCCTTGTTTCATGGAGCGCAATGGCGCTGGTGGGATTTCAGGAATTCGAAACGGCCGCGCTGATGCAGATTGATCAGTATCCGGTTTCATGGTCCGTATGGCTCTTCGATGCTCACGCTGCGCGGTTGCCATTGTCAGATTCGCTGCAGATGATGATCGGTCCTCTGCTGTGCGAATTGGCAATGTTGTGTCCAGCTTTCTGCGTACTGTCTCTCAGACCTGTGTCGGATGACAGCAATCACAGTGGTCGTGGCGGTTTGAATTCACGTTCGAATCTGTGGACTTCCGTGCGTTTCTCCGCGCTGCTGTCTCCGGGTGTCGTGATGTTTGCCATGTGGCCGATGATCAATAATATTCTGCCAATCGCAAAGGGCGGAATGCTGATGTTGCAACGCGCAACACTCAGACAATCGAGCGGTCAGATTTTGACATCAACGGGATTTGCCCTTGGGGCGACGATATTGTCGATGGGCATTGCCGTTCGAATACTTTCCGCAATGATTGAACGAAAAGACGCTGGCCGCCTGCGTCCATTGCAGACAATGAATCAGTCGTTGTGGACTCGAGTCATGCAGACGAATTGGGCTCGCGCGATCGTGAACATGTCGCCGATCGCTCTGCTGCTTCCCGGACTGCTCGGGTCGCTCGTACTGAGTCTCGCTCTGCTGTCCATTTTTCAATTACCCGCACTGCGAGTTCTTTATGACACATGGCTACCGATGCTGTTGGGGCAGACACTGGCGATCTTGCCATTTTCTATGGGCGTCGTACTGATGCTCATGCAGACTTCAGATCCCGCTGCATCGCACTCTGCAAAGTTGCTCGCGTTGTCCAGTGAAACACGCATTCAGCGACAAAGTGCGAACATTTGCTGGAGACTCACAACTGGTCGCTGGCTTCTCGGCGGTCTGATTATCGGCCATCGTTGCTTCTGGGACGTCACAGTGGCATCAATTTTGCGCCCGGTGGCACTGGAGCCCGTTATCACACGGCTCTATAACGAAATGCACTACGGTCGCACGGAAGCCTTGATGAGTCTCTCAATTCTCGCTGCGCTCACACCGGTCGGAATCGCCGTTCTGGCGATGCTGCTCAGCCGTTTTGCCGCGATCCGGATGCCGTTGCGATAATCGGTGATCAAGGTGTGGCGAGGTAGATACTCCCGTAACATTTTTAAATTTGAGCCTCAGGCACAAGCCTGGGCCGTTAAAAACTTGGGGTTGTGGGCTGAAACAGAGGTATTTGCATTGTGACAATTCTGTTCCAATGCGGAAGTTCTCAGGAGTTTTTAATTTCGTCAAGGATCTGACGCATGAGCACAGCCATAGCCGCGAATCAGTTTAGGTCACCACCGTCAAAGGTGATTGCCATTCTCCTGAAGAGTCGCGATGGGCTGCGGATCAAGTACCGCGAATTGAAGTATCGGGCAAAAGTGGCCGACAATGATCGCCGGGCCGTTCGTGAGAGCCGCGGCAACTGGCGAGAACGGGCTCTCGCAGCGGAAGCTGAGCTTGAAGAGCTTAAAAAAAGCGAAACGTAAGCAAGGCGACGGTTTCTCGTCAGGTCAAGCCACAGGCCACCTGTCTGATCCACAAGGATATCAGCGGAACAGCCTTCAATCTGCTGGTCGTGCGGCTAGCCATCGGCTTTGTTCTGGATGCCGCCACCAGTCTGCGAAGTGCTGCCGGTTGTCTGAATCTGGTGCTGCAACTGGAACACGGCCAGCAACATGCCGGACCATCACACACGACCGTCCAGAATCTGGTGCTGCGGCTGGGACTGTACGAACTCACCCGGACAAAAGAGCGAGCCGACGACTGGATCTGGATTACCGACCACACCATCAAGGGCGGTGTGACAAAGTGTCTGGTGATTCTGGGAATTCGCTACGAGCACTTCCAGCAACTCGCCGGGCCACTGCAGCATCAGGACATGCAGACTCTGGCGTTGTTCCCGGTCGATAAGTCCACGGGTGAGGTCGTTCAGGGACAGCTTGATGAACTTGCCAGGCAGGTCGGCGTTCCGATGGGCATCGTCAGCGACAATGGTTCGGATTTGAAAAAAGGAATCCGGCTGTTCCAGGAAGAACATCCGGAAGTTGTCAGCCTGTACGACATTATTCATTTACTGTCGCGTTTGATTGATGCCATCCTCAGCAAGGACGCTCAATGGGCGACCTTCCGCCAGGAATGCTGTCGCTGCGGCAACGCGATCCGCCAGAGTCCACTGTCTCACCTGTGCCCGCTGGCACCAAAGAAGAAGGCAAGGCACATGAATATCGGCGGCGAAATTCAGTGGGGAGCTCGCTCATTGCAGTTGGTGCAGAAAAGTCGAGATGGCGAATTGACTGACGATCAGCTTCGCCAACTGACACCGTCTCTGATGGAAAAAAAGCTGGGCTGGCTGGAAGATTATCGGGCCGCACTATCGCGATGGGAGGAATTGTGGCTGATCAGTGAACAGGTCTGTGCAGTGGTTCGGGCTGAAGGTTACCACGGGATGCTGACGACCAGCCTGAAGTCTCAACTGCCAGCCCCGGTCACTGAATCGGCGGCGTTACTGATTGCTCAGGTGCTGGAGTTTTCGGACAAAGTGCAGGCAGAAGCGAGGGAAGGTCGCCGTCTTCCAGGCAGCAGTGAAGTGATTGAATCACTCATCGGAAAGGGCAAGCGTCTCGACGGGCTCAATAACACTCGCGGCTTCACAGCTCAGTTGCTGGCGATGGCCGCATCGGTGGTCACACCGACTGCCGATGTCATCACAACGGCA
>JANOZG010000556.1:0-2957 GCA_031429275.1 Planctomycetota bacterium | reverse complement strand
GAACAAGTCGAGAGTAGAGCACGGCGCTCTACGGCATTTCACGAGAGACGTTGGGGTGATCCCTTGAGTTTGAAGGAATTCATGTCACGGTGGAAAAACATTTGCCGAGATCCAGCGCTCAAACGACTTTGGGAAGAACGTTTGCGCGCTGACGCCAAGCATGATGCAGTCGGGGAATTGATCAATCGCCTTGCAAGTGTAGCCTCCAACGAAGTGAATGCAGCGGCCTAGTTTGAACGCCGCGATTTGGATTTTCGAGATTTCTTCTTCAGCGAAGCAGCCTTCTTCCCTTTGTCTGGTGGCTCGGCGACCTTGTCAAGAAACAGTTCGCAAATATCAATTTCTTCACGTCGATTAGCAAACACGAGGAGCGATTCAAGTTCCTCCTTGGCGAATGCACGACACTTCGTGCGCCACATTCGCAAGATTCGCAAACTTACTGCTTCCAATAACGCCGTGGATTCGAATACGCCCGCAAGCGCAATGACCACACGCGATGCGGTTAAAATCAACGTCTTGCAGTCGTAATCCAAAGGCCAGACAACTGAGTCATACACGTCTCTTGCTCGTTTCAATGACTTCGCCAGCGAATTCTTGTCCCATTGTTCCTTGGCAGCCGGTCGTCGCGATTCAACTTCGTCAAAGACGATTGGCATAACTGTTGAGTCAAACGCGTACCAAACTGACGCACGCGACGCCGGCTCACCCGTGCATTGAGTCACTATGTCATGGAGAATCTGCTCAGCAGGCCGTTCCTCAATGATGCTGAGAGACTGAAGCAATTCCTGCATTCGGAGAAAGAAACCTCGCATGTCTCTTGAAGCAGGAACGAGTTGCAGAATCGGATTCCCCTCGTCATCTAACGGCCCTTCGAACACAATGACTTCGCTTTGGTTGAACGGCTTTACGACCCACCCACGATCGATGAGATAATCGCGCACGTCATTCACGCGAATCTCGTGAAACAGAGGATGAACCAGAGATGGCATGTTCATAGGTCATTTCCTTGCCGCACGCATTCCATGATCTCAGACAACGCATCGGCAGAGAACACATTGCTGCGATTTAGCGTAATTCGAATGCTGTCTTTGTTTCGTGTTGGCTCGTCGCCCTTAAGTGACGTCCAATAAGCACACTTTCGCAAAACCAACACCTCCTCGTCCTGAAACATCCAATCGGGTTCCGACTTGGGGAGGACCAACAGCACCAGAATCCGAGGAACAGGTACGTGTGCGTCACGTAAGTCGTCATAATTCTTCACATTCAAATCGAATTTAATGGATTCCGCGTCGAAATGTGCGCCGACCGTACTCTTCGCCTGAATATCCAAACGGAACCCTGTAAGGACGACTTTCCGTCTCCTACGAGTCAGTTCGTGCAAAGTGACGTCAATTCCGTAGTCAAAATCGTGCGTCGATGTACTCATACCGCATTGCGCGGCGACTGCTTGGATATATGCCCTCGACAATGCTTCCTGGCGATGCTGCGTCGATAACAACTTTCAGTCCTTCCCCACCAAAACAGGAGTCGTTGACAGTTAATGCTTTGCGATCATCGCTTGGGATGGATTGCCCACTTCCATGGTTCTGCAGTCGCCGAGTCGTAGTGGGATAAAACTCCGGGCTGGATCATCAACTCATCCAGCCACACCAGCAGCCCATCCCGCTCTAGTTGCTGGGCCAACTCCCGCGCTGCTCGCTCGTCCGCGCTGGCTACTGATAAGAAATTTGATTTCTCGTGAGTCTACCAGGGAGACTGGCTAAATCAAGGGATTCCAAGGGTGGTTGTGTTCCGAAGCGAGCGAGCCCGCTTTGGAATACAAAGACTCTGCGGCCGTTTCTGGTGGCTTGGAGGCAGATGCGGGCCTGCGGGAGCGCAACATGCCCCTCGATGCCCGCAACATACGAAGAGATCCCAATCCCAAGGCGCAGCATTCCCTGCTGACGCGCGTCGATGATGCGTTAGAATCTCGCCAGGATTGTGTCGATGTCGGCGCAGGTTGATTCCTGCTACGGGTCGGGCGGCGATGAGGGGTTCAGGTCTCTTTGAATGGTCAAAAAGAAAGGTCTCGTTTTTCTGCATTCAACCCTACCCGACGACTCAGCCGTGGAGACCTGCGGATATCACAGCGACGGTCTACGAGGCTCTCGGAATCTCACCAGAAACCCGCATCCCCGATCAGTTCGGTCGATCACTGGCGCTTCTGGATCACGGACAGACTATTCTTGGAGTGACCGAACCGCCAGAAATGGCACAAAGATCAGAGTTTCGCTGGTTTCTGGTCGCACAGTTGCCGGGCTGCTGGGGTGCTCATCAATCAGACGGAACTCGTTTCAGCAACTCGTCCGGATGACAAATCAGCCCGTGGTGGATTACGACCTCGATACTTCGAGTGTGCCGAATCTCGTCGAGCGGATTCTTCGTCAGCAACAGGATGTCGGCTGTCTTGCCTGTTGAGATTGATCCAAGGCGTTCTTGTTCTCGCAGCACTGTCGCGTTGGTCCATGTTGCGGCGGTCAGTGCCGCAGCAGGCGGCAATCCTGATTCGACCAGCATTTCGAGTTCCTGATGCAACGCAAAGCCGGGAGTCACCTGCGGTTCGGGTGAATCTGTGCCAACCAGTAACGGCACTCCTGCGCGATAGAGCTTCCCCGTCAGTTCCTGATACTTCGCGAACTCGCGGCGGCGATCTTCCAGTGATCCCCCCTGTGGACAGCCGGTTCGTTGCAGATAGACCGGCCAGAATTCGCGCAGTCGCTTCGGCACGAGTGCATTGTCGGCATGATCATGCACTTCAGGCACATCGGGCAACAGAACCATGTTTCGAAACACGGCGAGTGTCGGATCCACAAACGTCTTGCGCTGAACCAGCTCCACCACCAGAGATTCGCAGAGCGGGTTGTTGAGATCCAGTTGCCCGCGATGGCCAGGCTGGCTGGTCACTTCAGGCGGAATCA
>JANOZG010000555.1:0-3937 GCA_031429275.1 Planctomycetota bacterium | reverse complement strand
GCCTGAAGGGCCGACACATTGGCGATTGTGTCGGCCTTCCGGGCCTTGGATTCAGTGTGTTCGCATACCGGTGGCTCACGCCACCGGCATTGGATATGTCGGCCCTCCGGGCCTGAAACTCGCAACTTCTAAAGCGATCGGCCACGGATTAAGCGAGCTCTTTATCGATGCACTATAAGCCAAATATCTACTGTCTCCGCAAAAGCGCGGGGCACTACTATTTCTTTTGGCCGGCCTTCTCTTGGCTGCGTTCGTTGAGCAAGTGAAACTGGTTGCCCCCGTTCACTTGCTGTCGGCGTGTCGTTCGCCACTGTACGACGACGTCCGGTTGATCGGAGAAGATTCCATCAACTCCGCCATAAACCACAAGCCATTCCAGATATTCATCGGCGGATTCAACGAACGACGGCAGAGCGTCGGTACGAAACGTCCAGACGTGAACCTGTAATCCACTGGCATGCGCGTTGTGGACAAGTTCCGTAACCTCCGGAGCCCCCTCCTCGTCCTTGCCGGTCACAACATGATTGAGCGGCACACCGATACCGTCAGCGACTTTAGCGATTTCTTTCAGCTTGGCTGCATCGGCCGGTTGACTTAGAAGCTGGATAATCAGCATCTGCGTCTTCAGTTCGTTTCGTAAACGTCGAACTTCGGCTTCGTCGAAACATTGCAGATAGATCCGATCTTCGGCTGAGTCGTAACCAAATTGGCCAAGAACGTCCAGGATCGCTTTCGATGCATCCAGTCCCGCAGCGTGATGTGCTGCGGGATCTTTGACTTCAACATAGACGCCAGCATGGTGAGGACGCGATTTGTTAAGCCCCTGAATCAGCTGCAAGTGTTCGGTGAGTGTTGAAATACGAAAGCTGCCAGACTCCAATGGAAACCGAGTGCCTTTGTCCTTCCATGCCCGACCGGGGGAGCGCCGTTCGGTAAGTGTCAGTTTTCGGAGTTCATCCAGGCTGAAATCCATCACGTGCCAGTGTCCATCGGATCGTTTGCGATCCGGAAAAACACTCACCACGTTTGAGACGTCGTCGAGAATCAAGTCGTGGAGGACGATTGGAACGCCATCTTTACTGAGCACACAATCCTGTTCAATATAGTCAGCCAGCATCGCATGCGCCAACACGGCGGATTCCGTGGAATGTTCCGGTAGATAACCGCAGGCTCCACGGTGGCCGATCACAATCGGGGCGTTTTGAGTTTGATCGGACGGGACTACGGTCGATGGAGCATCGTCGTTAACCTGAGCGTCAGATGTTACGGCAGCCAACGCCAATGGCAGTAGAAATGCCGCAAACGCCAGCCACACCGGAAAGTCGTAGGTGGAAATCAACTTCTTTCTCCTGGAAACGAATGAGCGGAGAAATAGAATTCTTCTCTGCATGGCCCATGATCGCAGACGACAATCAGTGTTGCAATTGAGACCAAATCCACCAGTTAGCATCCTTGATGGAGTTTGATTCAGTTTCGCAATCTGATCAAATGGATGGATTCAAAGATCGCTCCCGTTTCCTAGTTAAGTTATTCTTCATGGTTGCCCGAAAAGCCCGTAGCTCGACTCTCCAGAGTCGAGTATTCTCGCGGATCGCTCGACTCTGGAGAGTCGGGTCACGGTGTTCATCTCATTTTTGAATCGTGGCTAGTTCTAAATTCATGTATCTGATCCAACTTGCTGATCGCGTCGCGAAAGGCCTGACAAAAATTTCCGCCGATCGGATTGAGCGGCATCGCGGTTTTATCTTGTCGCAACAGACAGATGACGGCGGCTTCAGAGGCCGCGAAGGAGACGCGGACCTCTACTATACGGGATTCGCAGCTCGAGCACTGGCCGTGACTGGTGGATTGGAATCAGAATGCTGCCATCGACTTGCAGACTATCTGAAAACGATTGACCCGCTGAAACTGGGTGTGATTGACCTGCTAAGTTGGCTGTATTCGGCTCTTGTCGTACAGACGTCTGGCGGAATTGATTTGCTTGCAGAACTACCAGTCGATTTTGTGCCGCAGGTGATTGCATTGATAGAAACCAATCGCACTTCTGACGGAGGATATGCAAAGTCGAACGAAGGTGCGTTGGGAAGTACTTACCAATCATTCCTTGTGGCGCTGACCTATGAACTGCTCGGACAAAAGATTCCGCGTCGCAATGCGATGGTGCAGTTTCTGTTTGATCGGCAGCGAGACGATGGTGGATTTGTCGAGATCGCACCAATGAAGCGAAGTGGCACAAATCCGACTGCTGCTGCGGTCGCGTTACTTCGCCAGTTGAACGCGATAGAACCAGATATCGCAGATGACGTGATGGGATTTCTGACGGACGTCGTCAGTACTGAAGGTGGCTTTCAGGCGAATACTCGAATCCCGTTTGCGGATGGTTTGTCCACCTTCACCGGTTTACTCACCGCCCACGATTTGGGGCGTCGAGATCTGATATCACCAGACAAAATTCTCGACTGGGTCACCAAGTCACTCGAATTGCCCGAGGGCGGTTTTCGTGGCGCGAGCTGGGACCAGCAGGCGGATGTCGAGTACTCGTTTTACGGCCTTGGTATTCTTGGTCTGCTTTTTGCATAGAGGTAATTCGAAGTCGATGGGGTCGATCCAGCGAACGCCGCAATGAAGGAATTTTTTTCAAATTGCTATCCGATCGCAAAACCGCGACGTGTATACCCAGCCGCCACTGAAGCAGAGTCCGTATCGACCACATTACGTGGGAGACGACCGCCTGAAAGCCTTAAAAAGCAAAGAAAAGCATCGATGTGCGGCGTCACGCAAACCTGAAATCCTTGTCAATGACATATGGCGAACATGCCGTCTTGTTGACAATTTTCGAAGTTGACCGGGGCAGAATTGTTTTAGTAGCATGGGAATTGAGAGGCATTGGCACCCCTGTTGGACCATCTCTTATTCAAGGCCTACAACAGACGTGGAATGGCAATTCAGGAATGTTCCTCGCAACATTCTTTCAAAATTGAAAACCAGAGAATTCTAATTCTGCCCCGGAAACACCTCAAACATTCGGTTGAAGACGTTGACGTGAACGGGGTCTGCAGCGAATAATCCGTCGCTGGCAGGAAATTGAGGGCTTTTGGCAGGGTTTGGAGTTCGTTAGCTGATGGACCTGGATGGTTGAATCACAGCAACGTTTTCCGAACCTTATTTTTTTGTCGGCTGGGTGGATTGATTTTTCAGATTCGTGGGTATGCTGGAGGGCTAAGAACCATGGACGCACGCCGGACGAATCGGATCGATCTGTGAATGAACGGTGTCAGCACAATGCTGGCAAAGATTTTAAAATCGCGTCAGACCTTTGTTGACGCAAGACTTGGTTGTATCAGCGGTGTGCTGATGCAAATGTGTGTCTCACCACGGAGGCACGGACACTCGAAAAGGCAATGGGAGCGTTTATAGCTCCGCCATTTTGAACAGCATCGTGTAAACGCTGTTCAGGACTGGAACTCTTGGAAGGGGAATCGCGTGTATCGTCTGGACTTGGGATTGAAGGCGATCATCGAGGCAGGGAAGAAGCGAGGGTTTGTCACGGTACAGCAGGCGCATGCCTGGTTACCGGATGAGGGAGGCGATCCCATCATGGTTGATAACCTGATCATGGCCCTTGATGAATTTGCATTAGGCTTTATCGAAGACCCTGACATTTCGCTGGAACCAGAACCGGTTGGCGAAGAAGTGAAACTGGCGCAGGCCGAAAAGGCTGCTCGCGCATTGCTGGGCCCGGAAACATCCGCGCTGTCGTCTCGCGACCCGATTCGTATGTATCTCAGCCAGATGGGGAATATTCCTCTTCTGACTCGTGATCGCGAGATCTTCCTTGCGAAGCAGATTGAAATCACTCGCAAGCGTTTCCGCCGCTCGGTACTTAGCAACGACTACGCACTGCGAACCACGGTTGAAATTCTCAACCGCGTGCATC
>JANOZG010000554.1:0-2640 GCA_031429275.1 Planctomycetota bacterium | reverse complement strand
CCCAGGTACAGGAACCCAACAGCGCTATTGAAGTCCCAAAGGGGCGCCCCTAAACAAAGATTTCGGTTAGTGCCGCCCCATTTGGGGAGGTTTTTCTGGACCATTCCTGGGGGCGTTGCCCCAGGCTGACATAGGACCAGCCCGTTGGGCCTGAAGACAGGACTAAAACGCGGATTCAAAAAATGATCCGATTTGGGTTGACTCAAGCCCGCTGGTCCGGCTTTGGATGAGTTTGCTCGGTCCGTCTTTACAGCTGCGTGACTTCTGCAGGGAGAGTTGACTATGATATTGCCTTGTCAGCATGACCCCTAATTTGGGTCGGCTTTCAATATCACCCGGCTCCCACAGATAGACCCTATGTCAAGGTTTCGACTAAATTATCTGACGCAGCGATGTATCGAGGGCAATTTGGCGGAAAGTGAGCGTGCGGAGTTGCGTGAGACTCTACGCGAACGTTTTCGAAGTCACTTCGATATATGCCCTGCCTGCGGCGGAGCATTTTCAACTGCATTGCGTTTTGATGGACCGATTCATTGTCCGAATTGTCAGGTTTCACTGACTTGCTGGTCTTCGGATGTGTCCGGTCACCATACAGATGAGGTCGATCCCTCACTGCCAAAGATGCAACTTTTTGGTGTGTTTGAAACAGGCTATTCAATACCTGGAGTGCAGCCGTGCCTGGAATGCGGAATTCTTTACCCTAGAGCATACACCTGTTGTCCAAGGCTCTTCTGTACGGCTGCAGAGTATTTCGCCACCGGTGACACTCAGCGTGCTGCTGCTGTATTGTTCGTCAACAATCATTGCGAGACACTCCTAAACGTTTTGCGGAGCCGCTTTCTTGAGCTATTCACCCGACAGCATTTGAAGTTGCTTAACCAATTCGTCCCCTTCGCCGAACGTGGCCTTGAAATTGGAAGCCTTCTTGATTCTATCACAGAAAAGAAATATCGCTGATCTTGCTTTGGCCCCAAAGGCTCCGGGCCGGATGTGCAGCCGTCGTCTCATTTTCGTCATCGCGTTCAACGTGATGCGACCTGAATCATCGACGGATTGACGCGACAACACGCCAATTCCTCAACTCAACCGCCACACGCGCCGCATGATCCATTCGAAGCCGAGCAAACCAACCATCAGGAACATCAGCCAGCGGCGGTCCCAGAGGGTTCTTAATTGCTCATCTACCACGACCGGTTGGCTTTGATCGGGTAGGAGAGTCGGCAATGTTGCGAGGCCGGTTAGAGGCAGATAGCGGCCCTGGGTTTCTCGAGTCAGATTCGTCAGCAGCTCGACGTTTTGAGTTGGATTCTGAGACTCCAGATTTGGCAGCACGACATCAATGGATGCCTGAAGCACGTCGGATGATTCCGGTACGGGGACAGACAGGCGATACGTACCTGGCTCAGGTGGACGGAAGCTGGCCGTGTACTGCCCTGCCCCGCGACTGTCGGAATTCAGACGGTCGGGAACCGTCAACGTTCGGCCTTGGTTATCGACAATCGTCAGTGGTATGGATTCTGTGATCAACGGCTGAAGGCGAGAATCATACAATTGGGCTCGCACGCTGACAGGTTGGCCTGGTGCGACTTCAGTGCGGTCCAGCATCAGCACACCGCGAGCGTTGCCGCGACTGCGGCGGCCTTGTCCAACTTCACGAATGAGACTGGTCCAGAACCGCTGATGACCCTGCGGCGAGATTTCTCGGAGTCGCCATGTTTCGGCAGATCCAATGAAGATCGTGCGGCCGGTTCCGTAAAACTGCGACGCCAGAAACGGCGGCTGGCCAAGTTCAGTGCGAGCCCTTGGGTTACCGTATTCCAGCAACACAACAGCACCGTCGCGAACACCGCGAACGGGATAGGATCGATAGATGCCTTTGAACTTCTTCCACAAATCCACACTGGCATTGCCGGTTTCGTCGGCGATCTTCATGAAATCCGTTGCGCGGCCTTCCAGCGTGAGTGTGATGGGCCAGGGCTCATCGGCTTGTTGACTTAGCTGAAGTTCCGGAGGTACGCGATTCAACAAGACTGGATACAGCACATGGATATCGCGAAACGTTTCAGGTTCCTGAGCAAGCCGAGGCGTGAAGATCTCACCAGCTACGACGACTAGCCCACCGGCATGTTCTGACACCCAGCGGTTCAGAAAGGTCTGTTGTTGGGCAGAAAGTTGACTCCAGTCCGGATCGAACGCAACGACGACGTCGTATTCAAAAAGCTCAGCTTCCGTTGCCGGAAAACTTGTCAGCAGCTTCTTTGCTTCCTGAGACACGAAGCCAACATTTTCATCGGTGACAGATTGCAGCCAGACATCCGATTCAACACCACTATGACGAAACAACGTGTTGCGAACGAATTGATAGTCACGCATCGGCCCGCTGGAAACTACCAGGACTTTTATTTTCCGATCGGTAACTTCGATCGTACGACGACGTTCGTTATCGTCGAGCGTCATTTCGATATTGCCGACGGCCGAGTCAATTCGAGCGGTAAAATCGTACTTGCCCGGAACTTTGAGTTCCTGTCTGAACTGCACGGAAGCCGGGATTGAATCATCAGTAAGGTCTATCGTCTTCTCCGCGATCTGGCGCCGGTCTTTGCCATCTCCTCCTGCGGTTTGTTCAAAGAGACGCACAGT
>JANOZG010000553.1:0-11834 GCA_031429275.1 Planctomycetota bacterium | reverse complement strand
GCGGGCACTTTGGAAGTGCTGCGACAACATCTGCTGAAAATCAGCGACACTGGCCTGCAGGACATTGCATTGGCATCGCTCGTTGAAGCTCGCGATCCAGCCGATGATGCAATGTTGCGGGAATGTCTGGATCTGCGTATTCGATCGAACAAAATTTCGGACAGTATTCGCACGGCAATTGTGCAGCTACCGTCCTCTCAGTGGACGGAAATCCTGCTGCAGGATCTGAAGACTGACAAGGTATTGCCAAATCCTATGCTGGCGGCTCAGGCGATGTTGAGATGTGCGTCGTCTGCGCAGCTGGACCATGTTGTCGACAGTTTCGACACGCTGTCAACACTCTCCAAACAGCAGACTCTTCGGCATCTGGCGATGCTTGATCATCCTCGCTGGAAACCGCTGGCCAAGAATTTGATCGACGCGCCATTGCAGCACGACACGACTCTAAACCAAACGGATCGATCGATGTTTCGTTCCATTGTGGCAGAGACGATTCAGCTGCTGGCGATCGATGCTTCGGAAGAATCGATAGCGATGTTGACCGAGCGACTTGCCAAAGCTGTCGTTGAGATCGGAGATGCAGAAGAGATTCCGATCGAAAACAGGATGTTCGCGCACAATCTGATTGAAAAGGTCTCGATGTTCGCGCACCCCGAATGTCGACGCTGTCTGAATCGAGTCGCCCGTTGTGACAACAAGGATCTGCGGGAAAAATCCGTGCGACAGATTCAGGAAGCGATGCGTCGCTCACCATCGATTCAGATGCTGGCAATGCGACTGAACAATCTGCCCAACAAAGACCTCAGGCTTCCCGACAATGAAGAGACTGTCCAGTTCTACGAGGAATGCATTGAGCAGGATCCCTATTTGACGGAGATGTATGTGCGCCGTGCATCTGTCCTGATGCACTTGAGTCGTTTCGAAGAGACGATGGGCGATCTGAAAATCGCCAGCAAACTTTCCCCGGAAAACATGGATGTGGAAAGTATGATTGCCCTGTGCCAGATTCGGCTGGGCGAAATTGAGGCCGGTTTGAAATACGCTGAAGAACTTGTCGTGATGGCCCCGCGAGATTTATCGAGTCTCTACAACGGAGCATGCTCGTATTCGCGAGCTCTTGAAAACTCAAGCGTCTCCGACGAACAGAAGAAGAAATACGGTGATCGGGCGATTGAGCTGATTCGCAAGACAATCGCGACAGAGTTCGACGATTTCGAACATCTTCAGACCGATGAAGATCTGGTCTCACTTCATACGCATCCGGAATGGCAGGCCGTTGTGGATGAAACAAAGAAGATGCACGATCAGCTAAATAAAATGCCACCGGAGTAGTGTCCTGACTCAGAAGTCGCTGCGGGCGATGTACCAGCATCCCATTCCAAGCATCACGACGATGAATGCAACGTTGCTGAAGATCGCGTTCCAGACGTCGAGCGTCACTCGTTCTGCTTCCAGATTGGCTTTCATAGCTCCTCGTTGGTCAGCATCGTTATTGATCTCAACCGATTTTTCGCCCGTCACGATCCACTGCACTGCGTTGTCGAGATCGCTGGGTTTCGGAAGAATCTTATGCAGGGGCGAAACGACATAGTCATAGATCTGACATGGAAGATCTACGCTGCCACGAAGTTGCTCCGAAGACTTCTGTGTCGCAACGTCGTAAATTCCGACGCTGCGATGCTTGTCGACAACCAGCAATTGCGATTTTTCGTTGAAGGCAATTGCAGATGCATGACCGCTTTCAGGCGGTGTCCATGAGGAAAACTTACGATTGTTGGAATCAAAGATCAGTACAGTGCCCGCATGTGTGAGCACCGCGCCACTGCTGCCATCCGGAGCACATTCGACGACCCGAGGTTTTTCCCCAGCTGGTAATTCCGCTTCAGCAACATTTTCAAATGTCGCAGCGTCGATTGCCAAAATCTTCCCGTCCTCTCGCGCGATCAATGCGTTGTTTCCGCCGACTGCAAGTAGTGCGGATTCTGGCCAATCGAACTTCTTCGTCTCGCCAGCAGTGTACTTGCCTTCTTTGGTTCTGTTAAACCGATGGATTTTTCCGTCGTGCAGGTACAGGATTGAACTGTCGGCTGGGTTGAATGACACTGACGCGCCTGCTGCAATCGTCGGGAAATCTTTATCGGTCAGATTCTCAAAGGCTTTAGAAGATGACGACGAAAAGATGCCTCCAAGAAAATCCTTATAAAACGTCTGTGCCTTTCGTTCGTTTTCTGTCTGTCCAGCAAAACGATAAATCCCGCGAGAGCCGGGGAGAATGACGTCTCCGTTGGCAGTCTGAAAGACACCAAACATCGATTCGGGAGCTGCAGGTTCTGGCTGCAACTCAAACTTCTCTTCTGCATTGCCGCTCAAAATTGTCGATGGTCCAACACCGCCCACCCGGCTCATCGTTGGCTGCAGCGCGAGAATTCGCTTGCCGTCTGAACTGACTGAGATACGAAAGCGATGGCCGGAAAAGATAAATCGCTGCACGAACGCGGGTATCTGCTCACTGCCCGCGGCCTGCGTCACTGGAGTCCAGTCGCCAGTTGCCTGATCCCAATGCTGAACGGTCCGGCCTCCATCGACGGCAAAGACTTCACCGCCGTTTGCAGAAATTTCGCTGAGCCGCCTGGCCTTGACGATGAATTCATTCATCGAATTCTGGGCAAAACCGATCAATGTCAGACCCAGCCAAAACACGATCACCAAAATCAAAGAGACCACGGCATTTCGCCAGATCGCCCCGGCCAAAGCTGAGACGGAAAAATAGATGGCGAACAAGAATACATACAACGGAATGCACCACAACAATTCCGGCCGCCACATTTCGAGACGGACTCCCAACAGAATCCAGATGCCCGTCACCAGCAAGGCCGCACAGATTAAGGTAAACGCACAGCCGCCAAGGAACTTTGTCAGGAACAAAAACGAACGATGCACTGGCTTGCTGAGCAGAAGTGAGATCTCACCTGGTTCAAATGTGCGGGGAATCAATGTGGCCGTAAACAACAGAGAAGCAAAAACACCTACGATGCCCAGAAAGAATCCGAGCACAACGGCAATGACGCCATCGACAACTTTTTTCATCTGAGAAGGAAGGAACGGCAATGGCCCGCTCAGATCAAATCCGGCATACGTGAGCAAAATCGCATTGTGTTCGGAGACGCTGATGTAACGAGAAAAAGTTTTTTCCAATCGCCGCAGGTTTCTGTTGGCCAGTTTGTCGGCTGGCATCGAAGCGTCGTCGGCAGTACGAAGATCATCATCCAGCTCGACTTTTTCGAACGCCGCGAGATTGTAGAAATCTGATTTTTTCAGCAGTTCATTGATGGTGTTGACAATGAAAAATCGACCACCACCGCCCTGCTGACCTCGACGTCCCGGATTGGCACCAGTTGGCTTAATCAACTCCACAAACTGATTTTGCTGTTGTTCGTTCAGCAGCGACCAGATATGTCCTTCAGGTGTTTTTGCATCCCCGTTACTTTCCTTCAGAGATGTGACGAATTTCTCCGGATCCACAAGTTCCTGGAATCGTAATTCTGTGTTCGCAGCAGTCAGCAGTCCGACAGGCGCCAACGCCAGCAGAAGCAGCAGAATCCCGCCCAGTGCCAGCCAGAGGACCATGGATGCTGCCGCTTCGCGATAGGAATCTTTCAGAATGGCGAGGTAAGCACTCATCGACGATCAGCTCCTACAATATTCATAAACACCTCTTCCAAGGTCTTCTCGCGGCGGGCGATTTGCCAGATGCTGACCTGATGCGAACGCAATTGATCGATCAATTTGTCCAGTTCGAGCTGCGACTGAACGGGAACTTCCACTTCAAACGCGTCGGCTGTCACTGTGCGAATCCTGGTGCCGGGAAGGGCATTGGTTGCATTGCGGACTGCAGCTTCCGAGCCTCGCAGTTGCAGGTAAACTGCCGAATCCGTCAGCGCTGCCTTCAAGTCTTTCACTGTTCCCGTGAGTAAGCATTCGCCGTGATTCAGGATCGCCACGCTTTCGCAGACGAGTTCTATTTCCTGCAACAGATGGCTGTTAAGAAATACTGAGTGTCCTTCTTCTGCCAGCCGTTTTAGTACGTCACGGATTTCACGACGTCCCACCGGATCGACACCGTCAGTTGGTTCATCAAGCACGATCAATTGCGGCTTATGGATCATGGATTGTGCGAGACCTAGTCGCTGCAGCATGCCTTTTGAGTAGCCGGACACACGATCACGTTCGCGACCTCGCAGCCCGACAGATTCCAGAATCGGAGGACGACGTTTGCGAATCTCCGACATCGAAAGGCCGCTCAACGCTCCGTAGTATTCCAGGGCAGTGTTTGCTGTGAGGTGCCGTGGTATACGGTGGTTCTCCGGTAAATATCCAACTTCGCGACGCGCGGCTCGGGAACCAGCGACGTGGCCCAGCACGGATGCTGTGCCACCGGATTTACGTACGATTCCAAGCAGGATCTTGATCAGCGTCGTCTTGCCTGCACCGTTTGGACCAAGCAACCCGTAGATCGTTCCGCGCGGCACATTCAGCGACACGCCTTTGAGCGCCTGAAACGATTTGCGTCCAAACAGGCCACTGCGATAAGTCTTGGAAACGTTGGTCGTCTGTATGACGAAGTCCGCATTATGATTCATAAATTGTCCAAAGAATCCTCATGAGTCGCCTTTTGAACATCAGTCTGTTGCCGAATCGTTATTATCTGTTTGCACTCGGTTCAGTTCGCCGGAGCGTCAGGGAGATTCGGCGATATGAACATTTTTCCAGAAAGAACTCAGAAGCAGCTGGGAGATAGATTCCGGTTTTGTGAGCTGACCTTCGTTCGTTTAACCCGTGGCCGAAAGGCCAGGTTGTTGTACGGCCTGGCCTGGCGGCGACGGGTGAAACGGTGATCTGCTGCAAGTCTGTCTCCTACGCAGATTCACTGAATGAACTCCGTTGTTTTGACCGGTTTTGAGTTCCAGAACTCCCAGATGCTGGTGTAGACTATCCCACTGATGGTCACAATGGGCTTTCGATCGAGTGTACTGAATTTACCGCAGCAGAACAAAGGCGACGCCATGCCACATGAAAACACGGCACTGAATCATCCGCGAATCGCGCGGCGGTCGGCAGTGCAGGTGGGCGCGATTGGCTTACTTGGCCTTGGGATGAATCATCTTCAAGGCTTGCGCGCTGTTGCGGCTGATGCCAGTTCAAACGCCACACCGTTACGTTCGTGCATCTATATTTTCCTTTCGGGGGGATTATCGCAGCACGATAGTTTTGACCCGAAACCGCAGGCAACCTCACAGATTCGTGGTGAGTTCTCTCCCATCTCCACTCAAACGCCTGGAGTCCAGATCTGCGAACACCTGCCGGGGCTCGCGGCCAGAAGTCATCTGTGGTCACTTTGCCGTTCATTGACGCACTCATCAAACGATCACTCGGCTGGGCACCATATGATGTTGACGGGCAGATCCGAACTGCCTCCTGGATTCAATCCCAATCTGCCACGCCCGCAGGACTGGCCAAGCATTGCTGCTGTCGCGGGAGCGGTTTCAACTGCCCGCAATAATCTTCCGCCAGCAGCTGTGATTCCGGAGCAGCTTGTACATTACTCTGGTCGAGTTCTGCCTGGTCAGTTCGCTGGCGTGATGGGGGCTCAGAGAAATTCATGGTTTGTCGAGGCGTCGCCGTTTCATGCAACATCGTATGGAGCGTTTCCCACTCACGCGTTTGATCATCAGGATCGGGGCAACAAAGATGCCCGACTTTTCGAAGCGCCAAGTTTGAGTCTGCCACATGGATTGACATCCAGTGGACTCAATCGGCGAGTCAATCTGCTTAGTGAACTCGAACGCCAATGCTCCCATCTTGACGATGCCGCTTTGACAGAGAATTTTGATCGATATCGCGAAGGTGCCATTTCATTGTTGGTCGATCCGGCCATTCGTCGTGCTTTGGACGTGACTCACGCGGAAGACTCGGTGCAGGATCGGTATGGCCGCAATTCTTTTGGCTGGTCACTGTTGATGGCTCGGAGATTGGTTGAGTCGGGCGTGAATCTGGTGCAGGTGAATCTGGGCAACAATGAAACATGGGACACTCACGGGAATGCGTTTCCGCATCTGCGCAACAACCTGTTGCCGCCAACAGATCGCGCTTTGAGCGCATTGCTTGATGATTTGCAGGGAGCTGGATTGCTGGAAAGCACGCTGGTCGTGATGGCCGGGGAATTTGGTCGAACGCCGAAGATTTCGTTACTGCCAAGTCACTACAAAGAGCCTGGCCGTGACCACTGGGGTGCGGCACAGTCTGTATTTCTTGCCGGCGGTGGAATTCAGGGTGGTCGCGTCGTTGGTGGAACAGACAACATCGGCGCTTATCCGGCCTTCGATCCACAGCGCCCGGAGAATTTTGCGGCGACGATTTATCAGGCTCTTGGAATTCCACAGACTTCTGCGTGGCACGATGAACTCGAACGCCCGCACCTTGTCTATCATGGCGAACCGATGCCAGGGCTGACCTGAATCAAGGCGGGTCCCTCTGATTCTTCAAACAGTTGGCTATAATGCGAGGCGCACCGTTAAATTGACGGTGAGCTTTCTATATGAATTGAAGCGATCAATTCTCTGCCCCACCGCGGTTTCGCTCCGACGGGCAATCCAGATTCATCCACTTATTTTGATTTTCGGCACGAGGATCCGCACTCAATGAAAATGCTCCAATCCATGTTTGCTGTTGCTGCGATCATCATGACACTGCAGTCCTCAGATTTGAAAGCTCAGCAAAGCACGCGTCCGAATATCTTATTCATCTTCTGTGACGATCTTACGTCTCAGGCGTTGAGTTGCTACTGCGACAATCGACACTTGCTGGAGACACCCAACATCGATCGGATCGCTCGTGAAGGCATGAAATTCAATCGCTGCCTGGTGACGAACTCAATCTGCGGTCCAAGTCGCGCGACGATTCTGACCGGTAAGTATTCGCATCTGAACGGATTCTACAACAATTCGAATAGTAAGTTTGATAGCGAACAATTGACGTTTCCAAAGATGCTGCAGCAGGCTGGTTATTCGACAGCGATGATTGGTAAGTGGCATCTGGGGTCTGATCCCACTGGCTTTGACTATTGGAATATCCTGCCGGGACAGGGGCTTTACTATAACCCATCAATGATTACCAAGGACGGTCGAGTCAAGCAGGAAGGCTACGTGACGGATATTGTGACGGATCTGTCACTGGACTGGCTTAAGAATCGTGATAAGTCAAAGCCGTTTTTGCTGATGAGTCAGCATAAATCGCCGCATCGCGAATGGGCACCAGCATTGCGGCATCTTGGATGGAATCAAGGCAGGGTTTTCCCTGAACCTGAAACATTGTTCGACGACTACTCGGGTCGCAGTCTGGCTGTCAGTGATCATGACATGGGACTTGATCGCACGTTTACCGACCTGGATGCCAAACTTGTGCCTTCTCCAAATATGACAGAAGCCCAGCTCAAGGAATGGAATGCCTACTATGAGCCTTTGAATGAGGAGTTTCGCAAAACGAATCCACAAGGGCGAGATTTAGTGCGATGGAGATATCAGCGATATATGCATGACTATCTGGCATGCGTAAAGGCAGTTGATGAAAACGTTGGGCGAATCCTGGACTATCTGGATGCGGAAAAACTTTCCGAAGATACGTTGCTCATGTTTTCATCGGATCAGGGTTTCTTTCTTGGCGAACATGGCTGGTTTGACAAACGCTGGATATTCGAAGAATCACTGCGATCGCCCCTGCTGGCTCGCTGGCCCGGAAAAGTCAAAGCCGGGGCAACCAACAATCACATCGTTTCGTTAATTGACTTTGCCGAGACATTTCTTGATGTTGCCGGAGTGCAGCCGGATTCTGAAATGCAAGGCCGCAGCTTACTGCCGTTGTGTCACGGGGAAACACCGGGTGATTGGCGAAAGTCTTTGTACTATCACTATTATGAGTATCCAATGCCGCACCGAGTTCGTCCGCATGTTGGCGTGATTACAGATCGCTACAAGCTGGTACACTACTACAAGCCGGATGTCGATGATTGGGAGTTGCTGGATCGGGAAACAGATCCGCTGGAGGTGAAGAATTTTTATACTGACCCCGCCTACGCCGAGACTGTCAAAGAACTTCATGCGGAACTTGATCGACTGAAGGTCGAAGTCAAAGAAACTGCCGAACCTCCGCGTTCAGCTTACGGCAACGCGCGGTTTGATAACGAACCCGAGACAGAAAAACAAAAAGGCCGGAAGCAATCGAAGCAAGGCAATTGAAGCCTTTTGGCTGGTTTTGAAGAATGTGAATGCTTCAATAGGTAGATTGTTGATTTTGCAATTTCGATCTTGCCATTTGGTGTTCAGCTTCGGCAAACTTTGCAGTGGAGCAGTCCAGAATCGTATTCCGGGACTGGATTTCGACAACAACGCCGCAAAACGCAGCGAAAGTCACAAACTGAATTGTAGTCTTTGCATTGGCATCCGAATTGCGTGAGGGTTGTCTTGTGATCTTTGCAAAGCGTACAAATGACTGGCTGGACTTGCTGCATTTGCCGGAGTTCAACTGGTGGCAGTTTCTGTTTGCAACGCTGTGTCTGGTAGTACTGATTTGGTCAATTGTACGTTTCATTTCGAGGGTGCACGAAGATGTTGATCCTGCGGAGATCGATCAGGATATGCTCAATTCAATCAGCGAATTGAGGCGTGAGGGTGACCTTACAGAAGACGAATACCGATCCATCAAAAGTCAATTGATGGGTCGGATGAGCAAAGTTATATCAGGCAATCAAAAACTCACTCTGACGAGTGCCGCTGTCGCGCGACAGAATCAAGCGACATCTGCAATCCTTACTGAAAATTCAATCAACGAAGATAAAGACACGGAATCTTCGATGTCTGGTCAGGCAGAATCGAATCAATCGACACTGCCTGTTAATTTGACAGAAGTTCCATGTTCTCAGCACGATACGACCAACAACTCCCCAGGGTTGGTGGAGCCTCGAGCCGAAAACGGTGAGGAATCGAACGAGAACGTTCAAAGAGATATGGGTTAGTTTACGTATTAGAGTTGTAGTTTTTTCTGATGACGTTTTTGACGGCTATGAAGGCCGTCGCCGGCAACGGCAATCGCCAACCAGAGAAAAGTGATTACATGACATGGTTGGCAGGGACGCCGACGACTCGGAGTATCCACCACCTGCAAACCGCACACAGGTACTTAAGCAAACTCTGCTGGACTTATTCCTCCAAAGTCATGAAGAGTTGCTTAAAGATTGTGACGAACATCCAAAGGGATAAAAATGGCATCAGGTAAGGAATTTGGTACAGGCAAGACTTCACAGCAGGGCAAGCGCAATGCTAACTGCTCGTTTTGTCGAAAGAACTACCGGGAAGTGGGCCCGTTGGTTGAAGGACCGGAAGATGTCTACATCTGCGGCGAATGTATTGAGTTGTGTCAGTCGATCCTCGACCAGGAAAAACGACGTCGCGGCACATCGAAGAAACTGTTCAATCGCGTGCCAACGCCACGCGAAATTGTCAAAGAGCTGGATCAATATGTGATTGGCCAGACTAAGTCGAAGAAATTGCTGTCAGTTGCAGTTCACAGTCACTACAAGCGACTGATGCACAATCTTGAAGTAGGCTCAGAAGAAGTCGAGATTGAAAAGTCCAACATTCTTCTCATCGGTCCTACCGGCTCAGGCAAGACGTTGTTAGCGAAAACTCTGGCAAAGTCGCTTCAGGTTCCGTTCGCGATCGGCGATGCCACAACACTGACTGAAGCCGGGTATGTCGGGGAAGACGTCGAGAACTTGCTGCTGAAGCTGTTGCATGCTGCCGATTTTGATATCGAAGCAGCTCAAAGGGGAATCATCTTCATTGATGAAATTGATAAGATTGGCAAGACGAGCCAAAATGTCAGCATCACCCGCGACGTCTCTGGCGAAGGCGTACAGCAGGCCCTGTTGAAGATGCTGGAAGGCACTGTTGCTAACGTCCCACCGCAAGGAGGTCGTAAGCATCCGGAACAGCAATACATTCAAATCGACACAACAAACATTCTGTTTATTTGCGGCGGCACATTCGTCGGTCTGGAAGACATCGTCGCTCGCCGACTTGGAAAGAAAGTCATTGGCTTCGGTAACAAGAATGAAGAACATGAAGATCTGGCGCGTGAGCAACTGCTGTACGATGCTACAGTTGAAGACGTCATGGAATTCGGCCTGATTCCAGAACTTCTTGGCCGACTGCCGGTCATTGGCACGCTGGCTCAGCTCGACGAAGCAGCCTTGGTGCAGGTGCTGACCGAACCTCGCAACGCTTTGATTCGACAGTACAAGAAGATGTTCGAAATGGAAGAATGCGAGTTGGAATTCACTCCAACTGCTCTGCAGGAAATTGCTCGGATGGCACGCATTCGGAAGACTGGTGCTCGCGGACTTCGCAGCATTCTGGAGCAAGTCATGTTCGATTTGATGTTCGAACTGCCTGAACTGGAACGTGGTCAGAAGTTTGTCATCACCGACGACATCGTACTTGGCAATCGCAAAGCCATCCATCGCGATTCGGCTGCGGCGTAACAACGCGATTCTGATCAGATTCTATAGGTTTGAAACAAAAAACGGGCGAATTGAGACTTCTCGATTCGCCCTTTTTTTTTATTTCAGGACGCCGTAACTCGACTCTGGAGAGTCAAGCTACGGACTTTTCGGATAAGCCCTGCGTATCACGCCTTCAGTCGTGCAATGATTTCGTCCACGATCCGATTGACAGGGACTCGATCCTGCTTCAAAGTGTCGCGATCGCGGACTGTCACGCAATGGTCAGTCGCGGTTTCGCCGTCAACTGTGATGCAGAACGGTGTGCCGATCTCATCCATACGACGGTAACGCTTTCCAATGGCTGCTTGCTGATCAAATTGGACGCTCAAGCCGGCCGCTTTGAGTTCTCCATAGATCTCCGCAGCTTTCTCAGGCATGCCTTCCTTTTTGATCAATGGGAAGACGGCCGCCTTTACTGGAGCTAAACGCGGGTGGAACCGCATAACCGTTCGTTCCTGCATCACGCCGTTTTCATCAGGCTGTTGATCTTCGTAATAGGCTTCGCAAATGAAAGCCAGCGTGCCTCGGTCGGCACCCGCTGACGGTTCAATGACATGCGGTATGAAACGTTCGCGAGTCTGATCATCAAAGTACGACAGATCTTTTCCGCTGCCACGATGTTTTGGTTTCCCGTCCGGTAGCTTTTCAACTTCCAGTTCACCGGCCGCGTTCTTCGCAAGTTTGCCTTCCATGTGCGAACGCAGGTCAAAGTCGCCGCGATGAGCGATCCCTTCCAGTTCACCGTATTCACCCGGGTCAAGGAATGGAAACGCATACTCGATATCTGCCGTTCCGACCGAATAATGAGCCAGTTCGTCTGCATGATGATCGCGGAGGATGATGTTGTCCTTTGAGATCCCAAGGTTCAAATACCAGTTGTACCGACGATCACGCCAGTATGTGTACCAATCACGCGACTGCGACGGATGACAAAAGAATTCGATCTCCATCTGCTCGAATTCACGCGAACGGAAAGTAAAGTTTCGCGGGGTGATTTCGTTGCGAAAACTCTTGCCAACCTGGCAGATTCCGAATGGCAGTTTGACGCGAGTACTGTCGCAGACGTTTTTGAAATTGACGAAAATCCCCTGAGCCGTTTCCGGCCTGAGAAATGCCGCGTCTTCTTCGCTGCCCAGGGCTCCGATGATCGTCTTCATCATCAGATTGAACTCGCGAGCATCTGTCAGCGTACCGGGACGAGTTGCCTCAGGAGCAAAAA
>JANOZG010000552.1:0-1883 GCA_031429275.1 Planctomycetota bacterium | reverse complement strand
ACAAAGACATCCTTCGCAGATGGATCTCAGGAGGCGCGGAATACAAAGACCACTGGTCCTTCCTCCAACCGGAACGCAAGGCGCCGTCCAACTCAACGGATGCTGCGTGGAATAAAAATGCAATTGATCGGTTCGTCTTCGCCGCATTGCATAAGCGAGGTATGACGCCGTCGCCGGAAGCAGATCCGCTGACACTCATTCGACGTGTCTCTCTGGACCTGCGCGGTCTGCCGCCGACGATTGAGGAAATCGAACAATTCACTTCAGACACTTCCGACGCTGCGTATGAAAATATGGTCGACCGGATGCTGGAAAGTCCGCACTTCGGCGAACGCATGGCGATGACGTGGCTCGATCTGGCTCGTTACGGCGATACCAATGGTTACCACGCCGATTCCGATCGGCCCGTCTGGGTGTGGCGCGACTGGGTCGTCGATGCGTTCAACTGCAACATGCCGTTCGATCAGTTCACGATCTGGCAGCTCGCCGGTGACTTACTGCCCGATGCGACAGTCGAGCAGAAGATCGCCTCCGGCTTCAATCGCAACGTGCGATTCAACGAGGAAGGCGGAGCCGACCCCGCGGAATTCCTCGCTGCCTATGCTGCCGACCGTGCCATCACGATGGGGCGCGTCTGGCTGGGGCTGACGCTGAATTGTGCCCAGTGTCATTCGCACAAGTACGACCCGATTTCGCAGAAAGAGTTTTATCAGCTCACCGCGTTCTTCAACTCGCTGGAAGAAGAAGGTGCCGGCGGTGTGACCGGTTTTCATGGCAAGCCCGTGCCGCCCGTCATGCGAGTTCAGACGCGCCCGATGAAAGAAGAATTAGCGAATTCCACACAGCGACTTGCGGATCTCGAAGCGACCATGCAGCAGATCATTGCGTCCGCAGATACAACCGATCCGGCTTACGCGCACGATCCCGCAGCACATGTGGCAGTGTCCCAGTCAGCCTGGGAAGCCACGATCGCGGGCTTTAAGGCACCACCCGCACCTGCTCCCACCGCCCGCTGGAATTTTGCCGACAGCGTTGACGACACGATCGGCGATCTGGAGGGAACTTTGAAGAACGGGGCGGCGTTGAATGCCGAAGGACTCTTGCTCGATGGCCAGGCTGCTCACGTCGTTAGTGCGCCAATCGCGACGGAGCTGCGGGCAAGAACATTCGAAGCGTGGGTGAAGTTGAGCAATCTGATTCAGGCGGGCGGAGCGGTGATGGGAGTTCAGACCCTCAAAGAAGATCCCGGCAGCATGGTCTTTGACGCGATCGTCTTCGGTGAGCAGGAACCCGGCCGCTGGATGGCGGGCAGTGACTCCTTCAACAGAACTCAGCCGTTCGGCGGAGAGCCTGAAACAGAAGCTGACAAGCAGTTTGTTCACATCGCTATGGCGTACGACGAAGACGGAACCATTCGCTGCTATCGAAACGGTCGGCCGTATGGCCAGCCTTACAAAAAAGGCGAGCTGCGAATCTATCAGCCGGGTGAAGCTCGCATTGTGTTCGGCGCGCGGGCTTTGCCGCCGGGTGCCAACTACATGTTTGCCGGAATCATTCGCGAAGCTCGCTTGCACGATCGGGCACTGAGCGAATCGGAAATCGCGGCATCGGCTGGAGCAGCTTCGCCGGGAGTTCCTGATGCAGTGTTCGCCGCTATTCAAACTCAGCGCGATCAACGCTGGCCCGAACAATCATCGCTGCTGCGCGATTACTACCTCCGCAATGTCCACGGCGCGACTCGTGAAGCTCTGAAGCAGCCGGAACAGGATGCTCGAACGGTGCGGGATCGCATCGCATTCCTGAAGTCCGAACAGAACGCACCACTGCAAATGGTCAGCGTGGAGATGGCTCAGCCCAAACCTGCGTTTGTCCTGATGCGAGGC
>JANOZG010000551.1:0-2316 GCA_031429275.1 Planctomycetota bacterium | reverse complement strand
CAATAGCCGCCGTGTCAGCTGCCATCACCTGGTGGATCGTCAGCGCGTTCGCGCTCCGATGAAGCGGGCCGGCAAGCGTTGCGTGCTGACCCCGGACTCGATGTCAGCACGCGGCCCGACACGACGTGGGGCAGCCAGCGTGGATCCGCTGCCTGCCCCCGGAGCACCTGTGAGGAAGCTGGCCGAGGCTTGATGCGCGAAACTGGATCCCATGCCCGCGTGAGCCAACCCGGAGACGACAGTGAACTGATCACGGTAATCCTTGAGAATGTCGAGGTACGGAGAGAGTTCGTAATCCTTACCAGATTGAGTTGGGAAGAAATTGTCGGGATGCAATCCGAGTGGTGCGCAGATGCAGATCATTCGACGCGGCGGTTGCTTGGCGCTCGACGCGTCCCTGGACTCATCAGCGAAGGCATTGAGCCACGGGAGTGCAAGCGAGATGCCCGTGGCACGAATGAAGGTACGGCGGTGAACGTTCATGGTTGAGCTCGGATTCACTAAAGGCTACTTGCTTTGAAACAGGGGACTCTGCACGATCTCATGGATCAACGCTTTGAATCCATAATTCTTGTCGCGGAGGCGATTGACGATGGTTTCGATCTGTGGCTTGTCGGCGTGCGTCGGTGCTGCACCTGTACTATAAGCGATCAGCTTTTCGGTCAGGTTGCGGACGAGTTGGTCTTTGTCTTCTAGAATGAGTTGCTTGTACTCGTCGATATCCCGAAAACGTCGTCCATCAGGCAAGACATCGCCGGGATCCACGGCGGGACCATTCCAGTATCGCACTCTGCGGCCATTGACTTCTCGTGGTTCGCCCGTGGCACGGTAGTGATCGCGCCAGCCACCGATTACGTCGAAGCTTTCAAGCGCGAAGCCCGGTGGATCAATCTTACTGTGACAAATCGCGCAGCTCTCGACTTCGCGATGCCTGACAAGTTGATCACGGATTGTTGTGGCACCGCGAATGTCGGGCTCAATGGCTTCTACATCTGCAGGCGGCTTGGGTGGCGGTGTGCCAAGAATGCGTTCCAGTACCCAGGCACCGCGAATGATGGGCGAGGTCGTCGTGCCGTTCGCGGTGACTTTCAACACGCTGCCCATTGTGAGCAGTCCGCCGCGATGACTGTCGCCTGGCAACGTCACCTTGCGCATTTCCATCCCGTCGATGCCAGGAATGCCATAGTGTTTCGCCAGGCGTGCGTTGAGGAAAGAAAAATCGGAACTAACGAAGTGGGTCAGCGGCAGGTCGTTCCTGAGCACTTCGTCGAAGAACATCGAAGTCTCTTTGAGCATCGATGTCTTGAGGATGTCGTCATACTCGGGGTAGAGTGTGCCATCGGGCAACGTAGCGTCGATGGCGCGGAGGCTTAGCCATTGACCAGTGAAGTTCGTATTAAATGCCCTGGCCTTTGGATCACGGAGCAACCGCTCGACCTGTTCAACAAGCACATCGTGCTCATGAAGTTTATTCTTTGCGGCGAGTTGAAAAAGCTCCTCATCGGGCATGGAACTCCACAGAAAATACGACAAACGGCTGGCCAGCGCAAAGTCATTGAGCTTGGACGCTTGTTCACGAAGAAAAAGAAAATCGGGCGAAACCAAAATGCCTTTCAGGCCGACTCGCATCGCCTGTTCAAAGCTGTAGTTTTGGTCCAGCTTTGATTTCACACGCGTAAGGAATGGCTTTAGATCCTCGTCGCTGACCGGACGACGAAAGGCACGACGTGCGAATTCGCGGAGAATGCGTTCCGCGTCCACCATCGGCTGCTGCGAGACGACTTCGAAACGCTCCGGGGAAAGCCGAGTCTGCTGCAGATCGCCAAAGATCGCTTTGTGACTCGGCGGAGGCCATGACTCAAGAATCGGGCCTTCCACATCGACCCATTGAATGACAAGTCCAGGGCCGGTGTACTTGTCAGCACCGATCTTTTCGACAGCGGGTGGAAGCGCGGGCAGGCCTTCGGCAAGAATGCGGATGCGGTTCTCCGGTTCGAGTTGCTCGGTGAATTCGACCACGGTCGGCGTATCGGCAGGTACCGCAAAGTAATCGATCAGACGTTCTTCGGTCACTTCTTTGAGTGTGCCTGCGGTGACGCGAAATGTGATCGGTTTGCCTTCGCTTTGGAAACCGTAGCCGGAGATGCGAAAGCGATATTTGCCGCGCACGTGGCTCCGGAAGTTCCACATCGTCACGCGGATGTTCGCCGACTCCCAGGTTGCGAAGATTGCGACGCCGTCATCAGTATGCCGGTAAACACTTCCCGTGGCTTTGACGGTTTTCTCTTCTCGGATGTCGAAACGCTTTTTCTGGAT
>JANOZG010000550.1:0-4322 GCA_031429275.1 Planctomycetota bacterium | reverse complement strand
GCAAGTCGCCGATAAGCATCACGGATTCCGCTCGATCCTGCACGCGGTTGTCGCGCACGAAATTTTTCTCACAAAGTAGCCCCTCGAAAAACGCTGTCTCGATTTGAGATCTGAAATCTGAGATCTGCCATCGGGAACCTTCCACATGACTCATCGCATTTACTTCAATTTCGGCCGCCGGCTCCTTCGTCGCACCATCCTGCGCGGCGCTGGAGTCGGTATTGCAGTACCGTGGCTCAGTGCGATGGCGGAAGCGTTTGCCGCACCGGACGCTGAGACAGCTCCGCGACGGTTTGTTTCGATAACGCTGGGGCTTGGTCTGCACGCAGAGAATTTGAATCCCGAAGGCACAGGATCAGACTATAAGCCCTCGCGCTATCTGCAGCCGTTGCAGGACATTCGAGATCGCGTCACCGTGATTTCCGGGTCTTCTCATCCCGGCGTTTCCGGCGGACACCGCGCCGAAGCGAGTCTGCTGAGTGCAGCACCGATGGGCTCCGGTGCAGCATCTCGCAATTCGATTTCGCTGGATCAGTTGATGGCCAAACATCTTGGGAATCAGACGCGATTTCCTTCGCTGGTTCTGGGACAGTCCGGGAGCAACAGTCCGTCGTACACCGAAAACGGATCGATGATTCCGGCGGAATCATCCCCTGCCAGCCTCTTCACGCGTCTGTTTATCGACGATTCAGCAGAAGAGCAAAAGCGGCAGGCTCAGCGAGCTCAAGAGGGTCGCAGCATCATGGATCTTGTTGCCGATGACGCCAATGCGTTAAAGCGTCAACTCGGCCCCGGCGATCGCGACCGGTTGGACGCCTATTTCACCAGTGTACGAGATCTCGAAGTCCGCCTCGCAGAATCCGAAGAGTGGGTACATCGCCCCAAGCCAAAAGTCAGTGTTTCACGACCGGTGGACATCAGCAATCCCAATGACTTCGTCGGTCGGCAACGATTGATGAGCGACATGGTGAAACTCGCGCTGGCCACGGATTCCTCACGATTCGTGTCGTTCCATCTTGGTGGTTCTGGTGGCGTCGTTCCGATTGAGGGTGTGGACGAAGGTTATCACTCGCTCAGCCATCACGGCATGGATGCGGAGAAGCTGGAGCAGCTGGCGTTGGTTGAAACAGAAGTCATTCGAGCCTGGGGCGACTTCCTGCGACAATTGCAACAGACCGATGACAGCAACGGCAGTCTTCTGGACAACACGGCCGTGCTGCTGACAAGCAATCTCGGCAACGCGTCAAGCCACGACAATCGCAACATGCCGGTGCTGATTGCCGGCGGCCGTTTCAGACATGGACAGCATCTGGCGTTCGATCGTAAGCAAAACTATCCGCTCCCGAACCTGTACGTGTCGCTGCTTCAGCACACCGGCCTTGAATTCGACACGTTCGCCACGAGTACCGGAACGATGACCGGGCTGGAGTTGGTGTGAGAATCTCACACGGCAAGGCACGACAAACATGTCGTCCTGAGCCGTGGATAGGATTAATTGCCGTTTGTTTCAGCAGTCATTAGCGGGGTAGCTTCGCCACCGCGTCAATGAAGCCAAAGTGCCTTGGCACAAAGATGGGCTGCCTCCACTCACGCCCGTTTATTTCGGTCAGTCACAAGATCTCGAATCTAACGATCTCTCTGACGTGCGAGTGACCTGAAACTTGAGCCGCCGTTTCTTAACAGGAAAACCTCCTGATCTGCGGGGGATTACTGCCATTGCATGCGCGTTGCTGAGCTCGGGAGAAGGCGAACCATTTTCAGCGGTTTAGATTCAATTGAAACGGTTCTTTTCAAATCCTGTGGCCGCAAACAATTGCAGTGCAATAACTCATGGTCAGGCCAATGGGGCGAGACTAATTCAACCTAATGTTCGAAAGGAAGTGTTCGATGTCTCCGATTCTTGCACAACTGTCCATGGACTTTGCGGCAAATTCCGTCGTGGAGTCCGTCACTCTGTACCTCTTCTTCGCCGGTATAGTGGGAATGGGTGCTGGGGCCGCTTATTTGTTTTTAGAACGCAGCAGTGTTCCGTCTCAGTATCGAAGTGCGGTGACTGTCTCTGGTCTGATTTGTGCCATCGCGTGTTTTCATTACTATAAGATGACGACGCAGTATATGACCGGAGAGTCCTTTCCGACCGCTCTGCGTTACATCGACTGGTTGTTTACGACACCACTTCTGCTCATCAAGTTTCCTATGTTGCTCCGACTCGGACGCAAGGGGAAGAGTCTCTTCCGAAATCTTGTGTTGCTCGACATCGGGATGATCGTGACGGCATTTATTGCTGAAACGTCTCCCGTGGGCAGTGGTTCATGGTGGGGATTCTTCATCGTCGCCTGCGTTTTCGAGCTTGGCATCGTGGGCCTGCTGTACGGTTCTATGAGCGATGCCATCAATCGACAGCCAGCTCCCATCGCCAGTGCGATCCGCGCGATGCGCTTGTTCATTCTGTTCGGGTGGGCGGTGTACCCCATCGGATTCCTGATGGCTCTGGCCGGCGCGGGTGAGTATCGCGAAATCGTTTACAACATCTCGGACGTCATCAACAAGGTAGGCTTTGGGCTTGTCGCACTGCACGGGATTCAGACCTTCGTTCAGGTTGAAGCTGCGCGAACTCGGCATCCGGAACTGGACGTGGAAGTCCCTGCTCTGGCGACAGCTGACCTTTGATTGTTGAGCGACAACGCATCGCGAGCGATTGAGCTCGCCTCGGCGATCGAGTGTCGGAGACCGTCCATTTCTACTACCCGTCCCATAGCATAAGAGTGACCACATGACAGATCATCGGGGCAAACTGCTCTTCATCTTCGCGCCTCCGGCGACGTTGATTCTCCTGTCCGCGATCACTCTTGCTGTTGGCGGGTTTCCAGAGTTCATGGCTCCGTGGCCATTTCTTATCGCGATCTTTGCCGTGGGTCTTCCACATGGAGCCAGCGATTTTATGATGTCTCGGCGTCTCGATGGCACCTCAGTCCCCGAGACTTTCATCCGCTTCGGCTGGTATGTCGCGGTCATGACCTGCGTGTTTGCCAGCCTCATTGTCGCTCCGTTGTTCGTCATCGGGGCTTTCGGCCTGCTCAGTGCGTGGCATTTCGGACGGGCCGACGCGGAAGATCTCGATGATATCTCTCCGCTGTCATCTAATCGCTCGACCCCGAGGGCCGCCTGGGCATTATCGCGGGGCTTGATTGTTGTCTTGCTGCCGTTCGTCTGTTCCTTTGACACCTCCATTGCGATCCTGAACAAGCTGCTGGCGTTTTGTGGAAGTGCGGCTTTAACTACCTCTGGAGAGTGGAGGCTGAACATTGCCGCATTTCTTTTGGGGTGCTTCGCTATTGAGTTGACAAGCATCCTGCAAAGCTTTGCCGAAAGAAATGCCCGTCGAGCTGAAGTCGAGATGTTGGAGCTGATCGCCATCGCAAGTTGCTTTGGCACTCTGCATCCCTTGTTTGCTTCCGGAATTTACTTCCTTGCATGGCACAGCTGGCGTCATTTTCGACGTCTCAACCGCGTGATTAATCACGAGTCACTGTGGAGTTGCGACCTGCAGAGCATGATTTCTCTTCACCGCGATTCTTTGATCCTGCTGATTCCAACAGCTTTCGCAGTTCCGGTGATTGCATTTCAACTGGGCGGTGACTTGACCCCATCGAGCCTTTGCCTGTCCAGTCTGCTGGTCTATGTGATTGTCACACTTCCTCATGAACTGCTTTGTCGACGCCTGTTAGCCTCGCTCTCGCGAGGCACCCCTACCCATCGAGATTTGGGATTTTCCTCCGGCGTTCTGACGGGATCTCTCATTCACGATTCGATGCACGCCGACTTCCGAAACATTCCGAAATCCAGAGCAAGGTGAAGGAACCATGTCAGATACGATTACGATCATCGGCGCTGGACCGGGGGGTCTCGCAGCCGCGATGCTATTGGCATCTCAGGGGAGACGAGTTCGAATTCTGGAACGCCTACCGCGTGTCGGAGGAAGGTGCTCGGCCATCGAAGAGGGCGGTTTCCGATTTGACCTTGGCCCCACGTTCTTTCTGTACCCGCGAGTGTTGCAGGAAATCTTCGCGTCGGCTGGCTATGATCTGTCCGCCGCAGTTCCGATGGCGAAATTGGATCCTCAATACCGCCTCCATTTTGGTCAGGGAGGTCAGCTGAATGCGACTCCGGACGTTCAGAAGATGGAAGCCGAAATTACTCGAATGTCACCTCGTGACGCTGGCGCGTTCACTCGATTTATGGATGACAATCGGGAGAAGTTGCGTCGCTTTCGGCCAATCCTCGAATCGCCCTTCAGCAGCGTGTTTGATCTGCTGCGACCA
>JANOZG010000549.1:0-3650 GCA_031429275.1 Planctomycetota bacterium | reverse complement strand
GCCGCACACGCCAGCACTTGTCGAAGTCGATTTTTGGATTTGAAGAACATAAGGGATCCTGCGGTTAATGATTTGCAGAAATCTGCGTTTGAAGATTCAGAAATGGTAGCTTAGGAAGATCAACATGATGTTCCCATTCGTTCAACGGTACTGTCCAGGGTTCGTTTCGCAGAGGCTCGTGCAATGGAACAATCCACGGACGATGTAAGGCGACTTTGGGTTGTGCCGCCAGATCGACGGCCGGATCAATGAGCAACTGCGGTTTGCGGCCGTTCAGTGAAGCCAGCACCAACGCTCGCACTTCCGTTGGTTTGCCTGTCCGCCGCAGTGACTCTGAGGCCAGCCCATGAGCCAGATCGAGGATCATCTTTGGATCTTTGGCGAATTTTATTTGCTGTTCGGGATTCAGAAAGTCTCGAATATCGGCCTGCTGCGTCAGACCTGTTCCCGGATCGGTCAGATAATAACGCAACCCTACTGTCTTTCCGCGAAGCATCATCCGCCATGCGAAGTAATGCCCCTGCTCAGTCCAGCCGGTATTTCCTTCGTTCAGCAAATGACGCATCGGCCATAGAAGATGAAAGCTGCAATAGACCAGCAAAACGAGCACTACTGGCCTGGAAATTCTGCGGACTGCCTCAGGCGCTGATAAACCCGACTCGATGATCTTCGTTCCCGAGCTCAGCCACCTCAAAAGCTTGCTGGGCCAATCCGGTGCAAAGAACACGGTCGTGGCGACAATCATCAGCCATGGAAACACGTGGATTTTGAACATCAGACTGTTCGAAAGATGAAACCCGATCGCCAGAAGAAATCCGGCATTCCGAGTCCTTCGCCACAGAATTGCCGGGACAACCAGCAGATCGAAGAGGAGTCCGCCCCACGTGAAAAGATGGGCCGCAGCAGTTTCACTCAACCAGCCCTCAATACCATCAGCCCAACTCTGAATCCTGAGGATATTCCTCATGGGTTCACCACTGAGCCAGTCCGCATCGATCTTGGCAACGCCTCCAAAGACATACGGCAAAGCAATATGAAACTGCAACAGCAGCAGGCACCAACGCGGGATCACCCCTGAGCTTGTGACCGAGCCATTCAGCACGTCGACAGACAACATTCGATTCGCTGGCAGAATCGTCATCAGCCAACTGAGCAGCACGATCAGATAGTAATGGTTCTGGTAGTTGGTCCGATCGATCAGGAAGAAGTGCGTAAACCCAATCGCAAAGACCACCGTGGCGACTCGATACATGGCACCGGCGGCAATCATGATCGCCGCAAGCATCATCATCACAAACTGGGCAACCATCCCGTGGCCCGGCCACGGCCGAACCCACGAGAACCCCGTATAGGTAAAGTGAAACATGTCCGGTGCGCACAACAGGCGAACTCGATCTGTTCGCAGATAGTCCAGCGCCCAGAATGCCATCATCAAGCCAAAGCTGATTCGAAAGACGACAAGACTTGTAGCCGAGACCTGTGCTGACAGCCATCCTCGCAATGCCTCGAAGCGACTTTGCGGATCATCAGCCGCTGAAGTAGTTGAGCGTGATTCCAAAGACATTCTCTCGATCACCAAGTAGGATGTGGTATTCCTGCCGACGTTCACTGTCTGAACACAAAAAGAAGTACGAGCGAAGTTGCCGGAACTCGCGGCACTCGGTCCGGCCTACGAATCCAAACACCACTCTTACTTAAACTGTTGAAAGTAGACGTCGTGTCGTGGTCGGACCAGAATTCCCAATCTACTTTTTCTCCTCCTCTTCATCAAACGGGTTCATCTGAGCAGGTTCCGTTCGCAACGGAAGCTTCACTTCAAACTCGTTGGCCTTATCAGCAACGATTTCCACATCCATGAGATCCCGAGTTTCTTCACCAACGCAATCGCAGGGAAACTCGTTGCTGGTCGTCACACGCACAACATGTGGACCCACAACAGCCCCATCGCCCGTACCATAGGTTGAAAGCACAAAACGACCCGCCTCATCAGTAATTGCGAATCCTGGCTTTCCGACTTCGGCCGACTTTCCGGTCATCTTCGGTGCAAAGTAAACCATCGCACCCTGGACTGGCTTGTCTTCGCACATTACTCGCCCGGATGCTTCCGCACATGGAAATTCCTTGAGCCCTTCACCACAGCCAGCGATCACCAAAACAGCAAGGGCCGCCAGATTGAACAGAGTTGTCTTCATTGCAGATCCTGAGACAGAGTCACTTAAGAAAAATACGTCAACAAAGGCGCCTCCTCGCGAAGAAACGAGGAGGACTCGCGACAAATTTGCAATCGTCAGATCAAGTCTTTCGATGGCCTAGAAATCACCGATCACCTGGCCGTCACGTTTATCGTGCAGCCAGTCATAAGTTCGAGTGTCGATGTTTTCGCTGATAAAGCGAACGGATCCGTCGCCCAACGTAAATTGAGCACCACCGACGTGATAGCTGAAGGCGTTGTCGTCGTTGATCGCCTGATACATTCTGCTGAAGCTGGTGCGAGCATTGATCGGGCTGTTGAAACGACCATTGATCCGGATCGCTTCATCGCTCTGACCGCCCGAACCGATCCAGATCGGCCAGTCCCGAAATTCGATGGGGGCCACTGTTCCCAATAGTCGATTGGCCGTTGAGAGGTTGCTGCTGCAATAAGTAGACTCGCCCACCATAATGGTATTGCTGAGACCATCTGTTACATCGCGGAAACGCACTCCACCCCCTTCACAGGCTTTATGCATCATTCCGAAGTCCCCGGAGTTGGAACCACCAGCCGCCTTGTAACTCGACGTGGCATAGCCTACAGCCGTCGCATTTCGCGCCGGCACCGAACCGCCCGGAGCACCGGGAATGCTGTATGTGGCCGGAACAATCTGCGGGAACGCTGATGACGGACAAAGGTATCCAGCAAGAATTGTATTACCGCCCGGGATGATTGTGGCTCCCGGATAAAATTGTGCGATCATCGCCACGCTGAAGATCCCTGGCTGCCCCTGTGGATTGATTCGCTGATACAAATTTGCCTGCTCAATTTGGGGCAAGATCGAGACCATCCAGCCAAAACCATTGTCCTGGTTTGTCGTGCATGGGGTAACACCATTTCCCCACATCGCGTGTGGCAGAACTCCATAGGTGCTTTCATAATTATGAAGAGCCAGCCCGATCTGCTTTAGATTGTTCTTGCACTGCGTGCGGCGAGCCGCTTCTCGAGCCTGCTGAACCGCTGGCAACAGCAGAGCAATCAGAATCGCGATGATGGCGATCACCACCAGCAACTCAATCAACGTAAATCCCAAACGCTTCTTCGTCATCTTCATCGTGAACTCCTCTTAAGCAAAGAAAACAGAACAGAAACGCAAAGGCGAGCGGCAGGGCGTCAGCCCAATGGCAGTCACTTTGTTTTCTCAGTATGGGATTGTAGTGTCTTACGTTCTTGTTTTTGGCTTTCGAGCTTCATGATCTTGGTGGATTTTTGTCGTCGTGGGTGAGCCTTGCGTTTGGAGCTTCGGCCGGGGCGGTTTGGAAGTTTGTCTTTCGCCGCGTTTTGAAGAGCATCGTTGTAGCGGGTCTGCCAGGCTGAAAACGAACACGGTGGCTGATTCAGAAGGAAACTTCGAAATGTGTACCATACCTCTTTGAAGCTCAGACGACGTGGAGCCAGC
>JANOZG010000548.1:0-9132 GCA_031429275.1 Planctomycetota bacterium | reverse complement strand
GTTCGGATTCGTCGTGAGACTTGTTGGTTTCGATCAATCGGCTGCGGATGACATTGTTCAGGAAGTCTGGCTTGAGAGTCTGAAACGAATTCAGCAGTTTGATCCGGCACGCGGTGAGTTTCGAGGTTGGTTGTTTGAGATCGCTCGGTGTCGAGTCGCCGGATACTGGAGAAAACGACTCTCAATGCCGCTGTGCGAGGAGCTTGAATCAGCGGCGTTGATGGATCGTCAGTTACTGCCCACGGAGATTCTCGATCGTCTTGACCGCGCTGCCATTGTCCGCGCTGCAATGCTGGCGATGTCTCCCGAGCGATGTCGAGTTCTCACTGCCAAGTATCAGGATGATCTGACCGTCGCAGAGATCGCGGCAAGCGAAGGGAAGTCGGTGAAGGCGATCGAATCGCTTCTGACGCGAGCTCGAGATGAACTGCGAGGTCTGCTCGGATCTCATTTCGATTCCACGCCTTCCGACGACGCGATGTTGCATCGTTCATGTTCGGTTAGACCTTTTGTCCCGGAGACTCACACATGAATTCAAGATCCTCCAGAGTTTCAGATCATCCAGACGACAGCATCCGCAACCTCTTTACGGTTGCAGATCGAGACACCTTCGAGCTCAGCGAAGAGTTTCTTGATCGAATTCAGTCGTCGCTCTCAGACGCAATCGATTCGCAGGGAATGAGCGGCTCTGAGCAGCCGGCATTTCATCAGTCAATGAATGCTGACCTCACGAGAGATCGACAACAGACGTCCGCTTGTTCGGCGCTGAGTGGTCTCAGGCTTTGGGCAACGGCCTGCGTTGTGCTCGCGTGCCTGACTGTCTCCGTGATGACCTTTGTGCGTTCGCCGGAAGTTCTGGGGGATGTGTTTTCAGCACTCCGGTCGCAGCCCCGAGTTCATATTCAATGCCAGGATGTGCATGGGAATGATCTTGAAGCCTGGATTTCGGCCGAACGGTATTCTGTCAAACGGGCGGGATCGTCGTTCGTCGTGGATCGCACGAAGAAATCGGTGGACACGTACTATCCCGAGAAGCATCGAATCGTCCGTAGCCTGCCGACGTTCACGCATGAGCCACCAGCATTCGACTCTTTGCTGGAGTTGATTCAATCTTTGCCGGGAACGCAGGATGACATCGGCGGCATGAGGATAAGCAGCATGAAGACCGAGCCTGGGAAGAATGACGCCGTTGATAGGTTGAGGTACTCAATTGAACTCGCCGCGCCACCATCGCATCTCAACGGGACGATTACAATGTCATTGGATATCCTCGCCGATGCAAAGACGCAACTTCCATCAACGTGTACAGTCAAGATTCAACAAACCGGCAGGAATGACACTCCTGAGCGTACGATGAACCTGGTGTTTGACTATCCGAATGAGGAGCCGCAATCGATTCAGGATCTGGGAGCCACGAATGAAGCGACGCTCGTTGACACAACAAATCCGGAATCCGATCCACTGTACACAAAGGTGCAGACCGCATTGGAACATGGCCGGCGCGGGCTGAAGAAGTATCGGGCTCTTGCGGGCACGGATCCAAAGGCACCGCAGTACAGTATCTGGCGAAGTGGTTCAAAATGGCGAATCGACTACCTCGGCAACTCTCGATATCAACGCATCGCCGGCGATCCCGGCCTGACACCGCCAGATGTTGACCTTTCTCACTGGCTGGGTCAGACTGTCGGCTATGAGCAAACGCTTATGATGTTCGACGGCAAGGATTGCTGGGACCGAAATGCAGAACAACTGGTGAAGCGCGTCTTGCCACCTTTCGCACCAAAGCAACTTCGTGATTCAGAGTGGATCGGCAGCATTACGCTGGAACGTCACGCCTATCCTCTCCTGGGCGTTGAAGATGGATTCGTCATGACGGTTACAGAAGAAGAACCGGGTGGCCTGGTACTTGTTGAATACAGTGCAGTCGTGAAGACGGATGAACTCGTTCATCGAACTCGCCGATACTGGCTGAACCCGGACTATGGCTACGCCGTCGTGAAGTCGGAATATACGGATGCCACGGGTTCCGAAGAGACGTTTGCGGCGACTCATGGATCGCGAAAGCATATGGTTCATCTGAATGCCGGGTATCAACAGTCTCCAGACGGTATCTGGTATTCAACCAGCGTTCGAGACATAGGCCAACAGTTTTTCGAGACACCTGACAACCCTGTGCTTAATGACGACTGGATGTTCTTCGTTGTCGACTTTACAGCAAGCGTTTCAGAAACTATTTTCGCAGCTCAGTAGCTGTCCTCATGCTGGCCCAGTCCCTCTGGTGGCAGACCACCGCATGCACACACCCTGGAGTTGTTCGGAATATCAACTTCCCGAGTGCATGTCGGCAGTTGCGAGTCATCTCGACTACACACGGCTGCGTTCAATCGCTTGCAGAATACCGTCCCAGGTGTATTGAGTTGCCTCAGCGGTGACGGTCAAACCGGATTCTCGTGCTGCAGCGGACGTAACGGGGCTGATCGTTGCGATACAGGGCGTCAGATCTGTGGTGCTGATTCCAGACGCTTTCATTAACGCTGCAAATCGACGTGCAATCGAAGGACTGCTGAGTCCAATCCAGTCGAGCGTACCTGTTTTCAAACGATTGATAACGTCATCGCTCAGTCTTTCGATATCACGATTCTCATAGACCACAAGCTGCGCGAAGAGCGCTCCAACATCTGTCAGCATACGCGGTAAGACGTCGCGACCTCGGCTGGCACGCACCCACAATACAGTTTTTCCTCGAACTTGTTTTTCGAGCGACTTTGCGAGAGATTCAGCACGGTATTCGAGAGGAATCACATCAGCCTTGATGCCGAATGCCTGAAGCCTCTCGGCAGTGCTTGGCCCGATCGCAGCAACTTTGGCCGCACCAAGACTTCGTGTGTCCAGGCCTGCGTCATGCAGATGACGGAAGAACTCTGAAACTCCATTGACACTCGTGAAGACAAGCCAATGAAATTTTCCCAGCTGACGCATGACGCGAGCAATCTCAGACTGATGGTGCTTATTCACCGGACCAACCTCGATCATCGGCATCAGCACAGGTTCACCGCCAAGGCGAACGATGCTGTTTGCGACGTCTTCCGCCTGCTCCTCGGGGCGAGTCACACCGATTGAGACTCCAAAGAGCGGCAGCTTTTCGAACCAGGAGAGTTGCGCCCTTTGCGTAACACATTCACCCACGACAATCAAAGACGGCGGTTTCAAATTCTGAGCAGCGGCCAGCGCGGGGAGTGTCTCCAATGTGCCTTCGACGACACGTTGGCTCGGCAGTGAAACCTGACAGACAAGTGCGGCAGGAACTGTTTTTTGCATACCGGCGAGTTGAAGCTTTTCGCAGATTTCTTTCAGCCGGCTGAGTCCCATGTAGAACACCAGTGTGCCCGGAAACAATGCCAAAGCCGTATAGTTCAGACGACTTTCAGCTCGGCTGGGATCTTCGTGGCCAGTTATAAACGCGACCGAAGACGAGATTTCTCGATGAGTAAAAGAAAATCCTGCATACTCGCCAGCTCCAGTAGCCGCAGTGATGCCAGGAACCACTTCAAACGGAATACCGGCATCATGCAACGCGGCGGCTTCTTCACTGCCACGACCAAAAATATAAGGGTCGCCGCCCTTCAGTCGCACGACTGTTTGACCAGCTCTTGCTTCCCGAATCAGGCGATCATTGATATCTGCCTGGGCAACGATTGCAATGTCGTCTCGCCGAGCTCTGGCAGTTCGTTCGCAACGTCCTTTTGTTAAACGCAGCAACAGAGGATTTACAAGACCGTCGTACAGTACAAGATCAGCAATCGCCAGGCACTCAGTGCCGCGGATCGTGATGAGCCCCGGATCGCCCGGCCCGGCACCAACAAGAAAGACCTTTCCAATTTTCGTGGTTGAATCTGATGACATGTTCTAGTCTGTAAGAACTTTGTGTAAGGCGAGCGGCAGATAAGAATTTCACTACCACTAGTTCTCAGAACGACGCTCGCCTAAGAACTGATAGTGATGTCGTTTTCGAGTGCCGATGGAAAAAGAAATATTCAGATTTCTATCAAGAGAATCCACGCCACGGCGGAGTGTAGCTGTTTTCAAGTCGAACGGAAATTCGATACCGTCTGATCATTGTTTGCACCAGTCCAAAGTGCCGTGTTAGAGACTTACTTCTCAATGATCTTGCTACCAACCAACAGCCAAAGCGCGTATTCTCGGGTGTTGCAAGATGGGGGGAAAAGGCCATGACTTGTAACAGGCTGGTGGTTAGAATAGCCGGATTCATAGGGCAGAATCGGACGTATCTATAGCGCTTGAGGCGATTGTCGATTTGACAGCAATAATCCGGCAAACGACGCAGGCTCAAGTCGATTTTCTGCTGTTGTGCGCCTTGTTTCAAATGTGACGGGGTTTGGGCTTGCTGTCGCGGGAGGTATCATGTTTGGGATTCGCAAGACGTCAAAAACATCATCGGATGAGAATCTGACATCCAACACAAAACAATCCACGCCGGCCGAAGCCAAAACGGAAGCAAAACATCGAGCAATTGAAATTGTTTCCAAACAGCCCGCTGGCTCCTCGGCATACAAGTGCAGAAAGTGCGGTGCGACGGTGGACAGCACGGCGGAACTTTCTGCCGAAGGCAAAGTACGCTGCAATTACTGTAATGAGTGGTCCAGCATTCTGTAAGAACCTACTGAATCATGCGCCGAATTCGCGTCGTGTTTTCCATTGGAGCTATGCACGGCGGTGGTTCCGAACGCCAGATGGTTTCGCTGCTCCGGCACCTCGATCGTGCTCGATTTGAGCCCCATTTGTATCTGGTCTATAAGTCCGGGCCGCTGCTGGATCAGGTTCCTGACGATGTGCCTGTCGTCTCGTTTGATACTCGCGCCGCGGCGTCAAGAATCTATTTTCCGGGACTGATGCATGCGCGTCGAGTGCGCGATTACTCGCGATTTCTTCGGGAAGTCAAAGCCGACGTGAGCTATGACAGAACTTTTCTGATGACGCTGATCTCCGCCGCAGGTGCACAAAAAATTGGCGTGCCGAACGTATCTACGATCGTGACAAATCCGGAAACCGGATTCGCTCCTGTTGCCGGGCGTTTTCAGGGATTCAAAAGACGAATTCTGCATCGACTTTACAATCGGTCGTCACAGGTGTTGGCAGTGTCCGATGGTGCGCGCGAAGCGGCGATTCGGTTCTACGGAATTCAGCCGGATCGGATCGCAACGCTGCTGAATGGTGTGGATATTGACTGGATTCAGCAGCACGCCGGTCTGCCAATTCATGATTCGTGGTGGACGGACCAGACGTGCAGAATAGCTGCGTCGCGAATATTTCGAATCGTCACGGCTGGTCGATTGAATCACCAAAAAGGCTTTCACCTTCTGATTGCCGCGATGGATCAAGTGCGTCAGAAACTGTCAGATGTTGAATTTCGTCTGGCAATTCTTGGTGACGGCCCTAATCGCGAGGCACTGCAAAAGCAGATCCAGGAATTGAATTTGCAGGATACAGTGCGTCTGACGGGATTTCAGACCAATGCCATAGCATGGTATCGATCGGCCGATGTGTTTGTATTGCCGTCGCTGATTGAGGGCATGCCGAACGTATTGCTTGAGGCAATGGCATGTGGTACTTCTGTGATTTCTACCGACTGCAAATCAGGTCCCGCAGAGATCCTGAACAATGGTCAGTACGGTACCCTGATTCCGACCGAGGACGTTGTTGCACTCCGGGAGTCGCTGCTGGCTGCAGTGATGTCGTCGGAAAGGTCGCGCATTGCGGCTCTCGCTCAGTCGCATGTTGCAGATCACTGGTCTGCCAGGGCTGCTGCGAAGCGATTAGGCGATGTGTTTCAGCGTTTGGCTGGTGTTCAGTCCAGTTCGAAATAATGAATCGAGTGGCCAGCGTTGGATCGATCTGACGCTCCGCAGTTCCGGCCACACACTCCCAAACTCACACGCTTACAGTTGATTTGCCCGTGCGATCGCCCTGCGGGATCACGATCTCTGAGGTAACCTTCTGCGGTGGAAGAAAACTACATCCGCCCCCAGGAGAAGAACGTGCCGAACGTAGCTTTCTGGCTCGCGGCAGTTCTCACCGAAGTTGCCATGAGGGTTTTCACTCATAGCGAATGTTTCGACTTCATTGCGGGGTATTACTACTGCTGCGCCACGCTGGATTCCTCACGCAGAGAAGCACGAGTGCCGTCAGACTTTACCTGACCGGCAAATCCATTGTCCCTTACCACTACGTCTGACGATTGAACAGATACGCGGTGTTGAGTTCCGTCATGAACGCCATGCGCAGCTTTGATTCAGTCAGCGTCAAATTGTCAATCACTAAGAACGGCGTCCGGGGGTTGTATGGCTCCCTCTAAAACAGAATCCGTGTGAGTGTTGTTATGTCAGATCATGCAAAAAAAGAAGAGGCACCAGCCGGTGAGGTCCCTGCAAAGCCTGCGGGCGCAAGCATTGTGCCGTGGATTGCAGTCGGTGTGTTAAGCGCCGGCATGGGAAGCGCCTTGCCGTTTTTGTTGTCTGGTCAGCAGTCCCATGCAGCAAGTGATAAGGAACACGTTGAAGGAGAAGAGAGTGAGCATGGCACAGAGGCCGGAACTGAAGGCGCCGAGAAATCCGACAAGAAAAAGCAAAAAGCATTCAGCATCACGAAGGAAGAAGACACGATTTTTCTGCCATTCGGTGAGCCAGGCAAGGATCAAAGTGTCGTCGTGAATCTGGATGAAGGCCGGATGTCTCGATATCTGCGAGTCGCCATTACGTTGCAGATTCCCAAGGCACAGGAAGAAACGTTCAAGAAGCAGATTGAAGCCAAGAAAATCGTGCTTCGAAACTGGCTGCTCAGCAAAATCTCTGATCTGGATCTGGATGATATCCGCGGTGCGGCTGGACAAAACCGGTTGCGACGCGAAATCCGTGAACAGTTTAATGCTGTTTTGTGCCCCGATGGTTACGACCAAATCTATGACGTGTTGTTTGAAGAATTTAACGTTCAATGACCACTCCCGAAACAGTCACAAACCTCGACTTCAGCGCTCCGCGTCGATTGACCGGATTGGCTAACCGCGCGCTGACGCAGTGGAACGGGACTGCCACCTCGGTGCTGCAGGAGTTGTGGCAATCGCTGTTGGGACCGCGCATAACGCTCGAAACGGTACGCATCGATTCTTCTGTGGCTCAAAAGGCACAACAGGCATTGCCGGATCCTGGGTACGCCGCCCTTCTTAAAATCGGTCCCGATCGCTTTGATGGCATGGTGGCATTTTCAAATCGAATCGTTTTGACACTTGTCAGTGAGATGCTTGGAACGCTGGGTGAAGAATGGCCGGTATCCCGCGACCTGACTGCTGCCGAATTGTCACTGGTCGAACTGCTGTTTGGAGAAATCGCTCGCGCCTTTAGTCAGGGCTGGCAGGAAGTCGAGACATTGCCAGTTGAGCTCGATCAAATTGTGGTGAGACCGCTTCGCAGTCGCATCTTCCAGCCGCGTGAGAATCTTGTGCGCAGCCTTGTGGTCATCAAAACTCCAGTTGGAGAAGAAGCCTGTGTGATTCTGCTGCCACAGGCGGGATTGGCTTCGATCGGAATTGATGACACTTCGTCAATCGCTGCGCCGCTGCAATTAGCTTCTCCAAGGATGCGGGCATTGACCGAGACACTGCCGGTCACAATGACGGTGAATCTTGGAAAAGCCACTCTTTCGCTGGGTGAAATGGATCAGTTGAAAATTGGTGATGTGTTAGTGCTTGACCAGCCTGTCGGTAGTCCTCTTGAGGCTCATATTTCAGGTCGCCTGCATTTTGTTGGTCATCCATGTCGGCTTAACCAGCGGCAGGGATATCGCATTCTTGTGTCACGAAAAGATTAGGAAGAATAAAGTGAGTACTGCTACTACGGATGTGGCCGGTTCGGCAATTGATCAGATCATGACACAAGGCGAATCGCCAGTTCCGGAAGCGCACCCTGTTGAGTTTCCGCAGGTTGCACGGTCGCGAGCGAATGCGGCAATGCCGTTGGAGCGATTCGCTGAAGTGACCATCGAGATCTCTGTTGAAATCGGCCGAGTCACGATGCCAATCGGCGAACTTTTGAAGCTTGGGGAAGGTGCAGTCGTTGAACTCAATCGCGCTGTTTCTGAACCTGTCGATGTTATGGCTCAGGGCGTGCGAATTGCGAGTGGAGAAGTGGTTGTAGTTGATGATCGATTTGCTGTGCGGATTACAGAAATCGTGAACGCGGATGAGGCTCGATAATGAAATGGAATTCCCACAAGACTTTGGCTAGCGTGAGGCGTCAGCCTTCGGATAGCCAGATTGCACAGGCCGCGGATGTCAAAGTCTGCCGCTTCGCATGTGTTCGCGCCAGTGATTGGTGTCGAGTGGGTGTTATTCTGACATTCGCGTGGCTGTTGCTGATCAACGCTGGGAATGTCTTTGGGCAGCAACGATCAAAAGCCAAATTGGCGACATCCACAGTCTCTTCCAAACAAAAGCTAGTGAGCGAGTTTCAGGCTTTGCGTGCTGCCAGCGTGGAACGGGAGTCCGTCGCAGAGCCTGAAGAAAAAAACGAGATGTTTCTGGATCTTTCGAACGGAGCATCATCCGAGGCTCCGGAGACTGATTCTAATCGAACAACGGCACCCGAACTGGGTGTTTCCATGTCATCGAGTCCTACACAGGTTCTGATGCGAGCTGTGGCATGGATTGCGATTGTGTTATGTGTGTGTTGCCTTGGGATTCTAGGTGCGCGCCGGTGGCAACGGGAACGTGGACTTCTGCCCACAGTTTCGTCGCGATCCAAAGTGATTGAGACATTATCACTTGGCCCCAGCAGAACCGTTTCGTTGATCGAGATGCATGGTTATCGAGCTCTGGTGGCGACGGATGCTGGAGGAATTCGATCACTTGTGCTGGCGCCATCGCCCTTTGAAGACAGCCTGATGCAGGAGGCGGACACACATGATGCCGCAACGAAATTTGAAATTTGAAATTTGAAATTTGAAATTTGAAATTTGAAATTTGAAAACTGAAAACTGAAAACTGAAAACTGAAAACTGAAAACTGAAAACTGAAAACTGAAAACTGAAAACTGAAAACTGAAAACTGAAAACTGAAAACTG
>JANOZG010000547.1:0-1544 GCA_031429275.1 Planctomycetota bacterium | reverse complement strand
AGTATTCGTAGGCAAGACTTCGAACGGTTTGCTGCAGATCAGCCAGGATTTCCTGATAGTCAGTCTCGTAGTCAATCTTGGTCGGGAAGACCTCGAGATCGATGTCAAGTTGTGCCCGGTCATTGACACAAACGGTAAACGTGCTTCGGCCGATCTGTCCCCGGAAGTTCAAAGCTCCATGAACCACCGCACCCTGTTCCTGGTGGGAGAGGCGACTGACAATGAACGGATCCCGATGCACAAGGTTGATGCGATCATTCGGGTTTTGACAACGAAGGTAGAGCTGATATTCCGTTTCTTCAAAAAGTGCGGGGCCTCGATCAACCTCGAAATCACCACTGACCGATGTCGGCCACGCCTTCCATGAACTCGGCAGTATGCCGCACTCTTTTGTTCGCGAAGTGATTCGAAAATAGCCGTCGATGTGCCTCATTCCGTGCGAAGAAACAGCGTGTGGCTGCGTCGTGCCGCGCCAGTCGAGCGAGAACAAATTCGTATGAATTCGAAAAAGATCCTGCATCGTTTACAGCCAGTACGACGTGTACCCTTCCACGTCCAGACGATTCCACATCAAACACAAGCGTGATGCGGTGCGGGCGTAACGGGCATTCGGAAAAGTACTGGGACGTCCTTCTCGTTCCCATGTTTCTATCAGGTCCGTTGGATCAGCATCTGCCATCAATGGAGTCCCGCTGATTGCAATGCCAAGCAGCCCCAGCAGCACGCGCCGTATTGAATTGCTACCGCCCCCGATTCGCGGCAACACCTTCATCATCAGTCCCAGATCAAGCGGATCAACTGCGACGCCGTCGTTCGTGACGAACGCATCGAGTATCGGGCGGGCGTTTATCAGAAACAACGCAACCTCGTCACGGGTTCGATAGCCGACCTGGAGCTGAGCATGAACGAGCACGTCATTGACTTGCTGCAGCGTCTCGATCGTTCGCTTAACGTCCTTCATATTCAGCGTGTCATTCAGATTGACTTCTTCAAGGCGTGACGCCGGGCATAACCAGCTGCTGATCGGCCAATCTTTTGGTGTGCCGTTTGGGACAGCTGCCGTGGAACGAGCAAGCCCTCCCGCGAGATCAATCTCTGAAAGCTCGATCGTAAATGCACGGTCCAGCACCTTACGACTAAAGCCGTGCGTGCTTTCGTCCATATTCACGGTGCCAACAATTCCGAGGTTTTGCGGAATGGTCTGGTCACTCCACTCCTCTGAATCGTTGGATAACTGCTGTGTGATAAGCGCCGTACTTTCGAAACCGCCACCTTCACTCGGACGTCGATCTTCAATCGCGCTCAGGAATTCTGCGAAATAGTGTTCAACGCGTGCAAGATTCATCTCATCAACAAGACAAACGTGAAATCGGTGGCGATCCATAGAAGCCGCTCGCATCGCCTGCAGAATCACGCCCGGACGAAATTGATTTTGCAGGTCGACGTAACCGATCACGTCGGAGCTGTCTGTCCAGTCTGGGCGCACCGCGACGCGCCGTGGGTACGCTGCGCCGGTCAACTCTGCAACGAGCATCGGAAGTTTC
>JANOZG010000546.1:0-17973 GCA_031429275.1 Planctomycetota bacterium | reverse complement strand
CGTCAGCTTGGCGGCGGCCCAACGCATATCGAAACGTTCGACCCCAAGATGACGGCTCCATCGGAGTATCGAAGTGTCACGGGTGAAGTGAAGAGCGTACTTCCCGGCGTGACACTCGGTGGTAACTTCGAACGCATGGCGAAAGTTGCCGACAAGATGTCATTCGTCAGATCATTCGCGCACACGAACAGCGGTCATAGCGGTGGTACTCACTTCGTCATGACTGGATACGATCATCGTCTTGCTGACAACGGAGCAGTGCCTGAGCGTCCTGGTATCGGTTCTGTTCTCGCACGAACACGCGGTACGAATAATCCGGAAACGGGTATACCAACCTACATTCGTATTGGCGGGATCTACGGCGACGGTCCAGCGTTTCTCGGCCCGGCTTACGGCCCATTTGATCCCAGCGGTGAAGCTCGTCAGAATATGGCGCTAGCGGTTGGCAAAGAGCGGCTCGACAACCGTCGCGACTTACTGAAGGGAATTGACAACGTTCGTCGAGAGATAGATCGCAGCGGGCTGGTTGAGGGACTTGATTCCTTTGAGCAGCAGGCGTTCGACATCATTCTGAGTCGTTCTCAACAGGCGTTTGATCTGAAGTACGAAGATCCGCGCGTTGTTGATCGTTACGGCAGTGGGCTTGGGCAACAGTTGCTTCAGGCTCGTCGACTTTGTGAAGCAGGGTGCGGCTTCGTGACTGTCAGCTATGGCGGCTGGGACATGCACAGCGGCATCAAGGATGCAATGGACAATCTTGGTCCGCAGGTGGATCGTGCGGTCGCAGCCCTTGTTGAAGATATGGATCTTCGTGGCCTGAATGAGAAGATACTGCTGGTTATCAGCGGTGAATTCGGTCGAACTCCAAAGGTTAATGGCAGCGGAGGTCGAGATCACTGGGCTCCGTTGAGTACTCTGGCGTTAGCTGGAGGTGGATTGAAGATGGGGCAGGTGATTGGCGAGTCTGCTGAAAAGGCAGATGTTCCGAAAACAACTCCCATTACGCCACAGGACCTGATGGCGACCGTCTTTGATGTCCTTGGTATGGATGGTCGAATGCAATACGTCAATCAGGCCGGACGCCCTGTTTACATGATCGAACAAGGGCGTGCAATCGCCGAGCTGGTGTGATCGTTGAACTGGACTGAGCGTGGGGATCACAGCATTGTCCTGATTCCAATTTCCGGTGTGACCTGCGTAGCGCACAAGCTCGTAACCATCGACGTAAAGTCGACGGCGAAACTTGCTTCAACTGATGAGTGATTATCAGCGTTTGATTGTGTGCAACAACTGTCCGTTGTTGCCATTCCAGATCAGAATCGAACCGTCCGCCGCGCCCGCAGCGAGGTATTCAAGATTCGGAGTAATGTCAACGCAGTGAGTCCAGGTCACGGGGCCGGTGAAGTTCCGGAAGTTGCCGCCATTGCTTGCTGTGTGCATACGGATCGTCTTGTCCCCGCTGCTGGAAACGATGTTGTCCGTGTCGCCGATAAAACGAACACTGGTGACGTGCTTCGTGTAATTGGTGATGGTGGTTCGTTGATCCGCATTGTCCGGATCCCAGACTTTCACGGTGTTGTCCGCACCAGCAGATACGAGGGTTTGGCCATCACTCTTCCAGGCAACGTCGAGCACATAGTTAGTATGCCCTTCGAAGCGTCGCAGGTTTTGACCGGAAGCTACATCGAACGTACGGACATACTTGTCCGCCCCGGCTGTTGCGATGCGTCTGCCATCCGGTGAAAATCGAGCCGCATGAATGACGTCATCGTGTGCCTGTGGCAGGTGCAGGATGCGAGCACCATCGGCGACCTGAAACACATGACACTCACCATTGCGTGAAGGCACTCCGCCGGCAACCAGGAGCCGAGCTGAATCTGCGCTGAATTCAACACTCATGGCTCGATGAGAGATCACGTCCGGTTTATCGATAGCTCCGATTGTTCGTTCAAGCTTCCACGCCGGATTTAGCTCCCAGACGACAGCAGACTGGTCACTTGAACTGGTCACAACCTGTTGGTCGCCGACAAACGCCAGTCCTGTGAGAGGTCCCTGGTGACCGGAGAATGCTCCGATTGCCATTCCAGTCTCTGAATCCCAGACATGGGCGTTTGAGAATTCACCTGCGGTTGCGAGATAACGACCATTCGGCGAAAATACCACGTGACGAATCCCCTGATCCGATTCGGCAAGGGACTTGGTTGCTGTTTCCAGAGCGGTTTTATTATCAGCAATCGCCTGTTCAGCTTTCGCGAGTAGCTCTTTGACCAACGGAACCTGAGGCGTTGACTGTTCGAGTTCTCGTTTCGCAATTTCATCCTGCTGCTGAGTGAGTCGGACAGCGTTTTCAGCAGTTTTCAGTGCAGCCAGTGCGTCGTTGTAAGGCTTCTGTGTCGTCGCAACTTTTTGAGCCGCTTCATTGGCCGCTGTCGTGCTGGTGGTCGCACTCTGGTTGGCCGTGTTGACCGTCTGCTGCTGCGTTAAGACCCTGGCTTGTGCGGCCGTCAGGACTTGCTGTGCCTCGGCAGCCGCTTGTTTCAACGGCGCATCATTCGGAGCACTGTCTGAAGCGGCCTGCCTCTGAGCAAGGCGTTGCTGGGCGACCTGTTGCTCTGCTTCCGCTTCTTTCATCGCAATCTCTGCCGCCCGTTTTGCCATCTGCATTTTGCGGGCTTCTGTTGATGCCATCAGGGAGGCACTTTCGGCAGCCAGCTTTTGTTCGTTGGCCGTCGTCAGTGCGGTTTTCTTCTGCTGCATATCCATCATGGCTGCTGTCAGGGCTGCTGCCGACTTTGCTGCTGCGTCGGTCTTCATCGGCACATCTTTTTCCGCCACGTCCACTTGTTGTTTTGCTCGGTTGAGTCGTTGGTCCGCTGCGGTTAGCTGTTGTGTGAGTTGCGCGACGAGCGTCTTGCGTCGAATGTCGCCTCGCAACTCGGCAAGCTGCTGTCCATTTGTGTTCCAGAGTTTCAACGTGTGATTCTCACTGACCGATGCAATTCTTTGACCATCGGCACGCACGGCGACACCCATCACCGGTCCACCGTGACCGAACTGGCTGAAGACTTGTCCGTTTTCGAGGTTGATACTGCGCACAACGGTATCTGCGCTGCCGGTGACCACCTGCATCGGAGCACCTGGAAATGCAGCGAGAGCATGGATTGGCCCATTGTGCCCTGGAAACTGCTTCATGGCGGCGATGTCCCATCGGTAAACGGAATCTGCCGACGAAGAGAGAATTTCACCCAGCGCGTTCAATGCCAACAGTTGCAGGGCTGGCTGAGCGTGGACGGAGATTTTTTGCAGGACTGATCCAGTCGATGGGTCGATCACATGGATCGTTGGTTTTTCCCCGGCGGTACTCGCCACGACACGCTGGTTGTCTGCCAAAATTGCGACCGTTCGTACAGGTGGCAGGCCATTCGTGGCCTGAGCACCAAAGCCGGCTCCGTTCAATTGCCAGAAACGAACGCTGCCGTTTTCGCCGGCCGTTGCCATCCACTGTTCATTGGAAGCGACAGACATGCCGTTGATCGGAGCACCGTGATTGGCATTGAATGTCGGCTGTGCGTTCTCAACCTGGTAACCTCGCAGGGAACCATCTTTCCCTGTGCTCAACAACTGCTGAGAATTCTGAGTGTATCCAAGGCTTGTAATCGGCTGTTGATTCCCCTCTGCGAACTTCCAGAAATACCACGGTTGTGTTGAGATTCGTCCGGTCGCTTCGACAAGCAAAGCCCGATGCAATTGACCCTCGACCAGTGCGAACGAAGAAACACTTGTGCTTTCGCAGACTTCCAGCATGTTCGTGGTCTCAGCATCCCACAAGTATGCGTCAGCTCCGCTGGCCGTATTTGCCAGAGTGACGACGCGTTTGAGATCCGCAGAGAGTTGAATCGAATGCGGCGCGGCCGTGTGCCCACTGAATGTCTGAGACACCTGTCCTGAGCTAAGTTGAAAACAACGAAGCAGCTTGTCGTCACCAGCGGCAAAGACTCGCTGCAGATCTGGTGTGACGACGATTGCCGTCGGCACGGACGGCATTTCCCACGCTCGCGCTTGTGTGCCGTCTGCGGGGTTCCAAAATCGAACTGTTCGGTCGGTCGAGATGGAAAACGGTTGATTGGCAGCCAGTAGTCCCACGTGCATGACGTGGGCTGTGTGACCAGCCATGTCTTTGATCAACATGCCGTCAGCGAAATTCCACAATTGCACTTTGTGGTCAGCACTAGCGGAGATGATTTGAGTGAGGTCGGTAGTAACACCGACGGCAACAGCAGCCGCAGCAAGAGGTCCAAACTTCTTCATTTCCGGGGCTGCCGGATCGTTCAGGTCCCAGACTCGAACGGTCTGGTCATCGCTGCCCGTGATCAGCCGCGTGCCGTCTGCGGAGAAGGCGATTGCTCGAATGGGACGTTCATGCCCACGGATTGTGTGAGTGACCTGGCCATTGTCCAGATTGTGAATCAGGACAACCGGCGAACCATTCACCATACCACCAAGTGCCAGCGCGCGTCGGGCCAGATGAGCTTGAGTGGCAGTCATTTCAATACGACCCGGCTCAGCCCACAGTGCAGCAGACGAAGGATCCTGATTTCTCCACAGCGTGATGTTTCCAGATTCATAGCCCGAAGCAAACTGTCTCCCGTCAGGAGCGGCGGCAATCGTTGTTAGCTGCGACGGTTTCCCCCGCCAACGTCGCAATGGTGTTGCTTGTCCGATCTGATTTAACGTCAACGAACCATCAGCCGCGGCCACAAGGACGAGCGGGGGATCCACATTATTCTGCACGGAAGCAAACTCGGCGGCTACGACCGGTGTTCGATCCGACTTCCATTCAGAAACCAACGCCCAATTCTGTGTGTCATCAGACTTTAAGATTCGAATCAGTCCGGCAGAGTCAGCCACGACGGCCAACTTCCGATCGCGACTCAACTGAATCCTGCGATCCCCAGGAGCAGCGAGCTCCAGCTTTTGCGGAGATTCTGGCCAGCGAAAGGTCCTTAAGAGATTGTCTGTGCTGCCGACCACGACGAGTGGGATCTGAGTGGGTTGTGTTTTGGGATCCTGAGTGTCAACGATTTCCAGCGATAGCACTGGCATCGGCGTGTCAATGATGCCAGCCTGTGTTCCTTCGGGCAACTGCCATCGGCGAATTGTCGCATCGGCACTTCCTGACAAAAGTGATTTGCCGTCCGACGAAAATCGCAGGGCAGAGATCTTGTCCGTATGTCCGGTCAACGTGGCCCCCGCCTGTCCATTGACGGCATTCCAAAGCTGAATCTGATTGTTTGCCGCTGTAGCGATCCACTGTCCATCTGGTGATGCCGCAACGGTTGTCTGGGGAGCTGCCATTGCAAGCTTGTGCCGCTGAACGTCTCTGGGTCGACGCCAGATTTTGACCTCACGAAAACTGCCGGAGGCCAGCAGATCGCCTTCCGCGTTAAATGCTACTGATTCAATCAGGTCTCGATGCGCAGCGGACCTGGATGTCGCTGAATCGGCCAGCGCTGGGTCCGCCAGTTGAGTAATCAGTCGACCGCTTGGAGTATGGTATAAGTCCAGTTGATTGCCACGGCTTGCCGCCAGCAACTGACCATCTCGAGTAAGACTGAGTGCCAGCGTTGGACCGAATTTTGGCGTAACAGAAAGCAACTTGCCTGGAGACAGCATGGCTATTCCTCCGTTGCCCTTAGCGCCCTGATCAATCCACAATCGAAGTAGTCCGAGTTCTTCGGACGTGAGCGGAGTCGCATTCACGTCGTTATCCGCCGGAGGCATGATGGGTTCCATCTGATGCGATGCCAGCCTTAGCATCAGGCTCTCTGCGCCTTTGCCTGGCTGAACCGCAGGACCACTGTCTCCACCTTTGAGCATGGCTTCGGGAGTTTCAAGAACCAGATCTCCCTGCTTCTCTTTCGCGCTATGGCACGCCAGACAGCTGCGTTGAAGAATCGGCAGGATTTCCGTTTCGAAAACCACCGGCTCCCCGCGCAGCACATTGGCGATGGGAATCTCCGCGGCTGTCGCGAATGAATTCACCACGACTATGATGACCACGCAGTGCAGGATCGAGCGAATTAGGGGCTTAGATAGACACCCAGGCCGTGTCATTCCTCGTCGGGTCAGCATGAAAATCAGCAAATTCATTTCGATGGATCCCCTGATTCTTCGTCGGGAGGAAGGCAGAGTCGTCGATTTCGACAATGACCTGGACTGCGGGAGAATTTACTTCGGAGCGGGTTCAACTTTTTCGACCATGACCTTCATTGTGTGATTCAACGTCAGGCCCTGGCCATTGAAATTCATGGTGTATCGAAGCGTGACGACGTGCTCTCCGGGAGTCGCGGCAGGTTGTGCAGTCACCGTGAACTTCCCGGCGGTTTGATTCGCTGGGACATTGGCATTCCCGACCTGAAGTCCGTTCACTCCCGAAGGAGCGACAAACTGAGCGTTGACGTCGGCAGCAAAGCCGAACAAGCGTTCGACGTTGAATGGTATTTCCACCATGGCTCCCTGCTTGACGGCCACAACTTCTGGCTCACCCGAGATTTTCACGGGAAATTCGGCGATGCGAATCGTGACAGGCGTCGATGGAATGTTGACGTTGATTCCACGCATGGTGGATTGCTGCTGAAGCTGCTGCGACTTTTGATCTCGTCGTTGCTTCTCCTGCTGAGCTTGTTGCACAAGTCGCTGGGCCGCCTGAACATCCTGATCACTTTTCTGTTTTGTCTCCTGAGCCATCTTTTGTTTTGATGTCGCTTCAGTGAGTTTCGTCTCCTCCAGCTTCTGGTTTTCAACAGCGGAAGTATTTGCTGCCACGGCGTCATCAAATGCCTTTTGAGCAGCGGCGACCTGTGCTTTAAGTGTTTCGTCGTCTGGCTTTGCTGCAAGTTGCTTTTTGACCGTGTCCAGTTTGGTGTTTGCTGCCTTCATGGCGGCGTCCGAAGTACGAGCAACCGTGTCAGAACTTGTCTTTGCCTGTTTGGCTGCGTTGAGTTCACTATTCGACGTTGAAAGTGCGGTCGCCGCCTGCTGCGCGGCTTGTTGGGCTTGCTGTTGTTTTTGCTGTGTCTCTGTCAGTATCGCCGCAAATTTCTCAGCCGCCTCTTTCGCTTTTGCGGCCGCATCCGGGTTTCTGGCGTAGTTAAGTCCCTGAACACTTCCGGCGAGATAGAAGGAGTAAGTGCCAGGAGCCGTGTTTGCCTGGACGCGCAGTTCAAACTCACCGTTGTTATTGCCACCGATCGACACCTGCGGTGCGTTCATGTTTGGAGGAAGTCCGATCGGGAATCCGTTGATCGAGCCGCCAGCTCCTTCCTGCCGAACAATGGCATAAGGAATCTTCAGGATGCCACCACGTGATGTTTCAAGGACCTTGCCATCGCCAATCGTCATGGATACGCGGCTGGATTCATCCGGTGAAATTGAGAGAGGGATGAAATCTGTGAGACGCGCGCGCGTGCCAGGTCCGTCGTTGTTTGGCTGACTGAATGGCAGGGGATCCATCGATGTCCCGAATTGTGCCGTGCGAATAACGTCTGCACCTCCAATGCTGGCTTTGCCTGAGATCTGGATGGATCCGTTCGCCGCAGCCGCATTGGCATCTGTCGACAGTATGACGGTCGAGAAGTGATTCGCCGGTCCAATCACGACATCGGATGGTGTGACGCCCGGAGGCAACCCGGAGGCGGTCAAAGTGATCTCACCATCAAAGCCATCCAGCCTTGCGGCGATCACTCGGATCGCTTCTCGTCCACCTTTCCGAAGAAGCACGCTGCCCGAAGTTTCCATCGGGACGGCGACAAGGCGAAAATCCGGTTGAGGCGTTCTGACCAGCAGACGATACGTCATCCCGGGATCATTATGGTTCTGAGTATAACCGTCGCGTACGAGTATGCGGTAATTTCCATCAGCCGGGGCCACAAAGCGATAGGCCGGATCAAAACTGCGCTGATCAAATTCGCGGCTACCATATCGAACATCCACGTCATCCAGATTTGCGATGACGGTTACGACTTCTTTGCCCTGATCATCAACGTCCACTTTCTGGATCACCAGCGATGGATCCGTCGGGACTCCCAAACGCTGACAGATCAACTCGATCCAGACTGTGTCCCCGTTTTTTGCGTCGAGAGAGTACCAGTCGACATCTCGCTGCGGAAAAAACTGCCCGGCTACTTCACAGGGGATTGCCAGTTTCTGCGCCGTCGCGGGCGTATCATTGCTGACTTGTTCACGAACGATCGGGGCACGGGCCACGGTGACGAGCACGGGATTGGACGTTCCCTGTGGTGATGGAACTCGAAACTCAATTCCGTCGAGAGCGTATTGAAACGGATCCAGTCGTTCTGAAAACTGAAGGCGTCCAGTAATATCGCTGGGAATCGCAATTCGCGTCGTGAGTTGTTGCAAAGGACGACCGGCAGTTGCATACGGACTGGGTTGTCCGCCTGGCAACTGGTATCCATAGACCGTGTATTCATCGTTCGATCCGGGAGAGCCCGCAGGAGGAAAAACAAAAACCGCCACAGGAGCCGAGCTGATCGAAACACGATAAGGAAACTCAGTGCCACCCGCATGCAGGCTGTCGCGACATCGGACAAAATATGTGCCAGCGGCCGGTAGTGTCGCAATCAGCAGCGGGTCTCCCGAACGCGATCGGAAACTCTCCCCGACAACCCGGCCGTCGTCGGTCAGGACCGAGAACCTCAGATCTGATCGGGAATCGACACGATGGGCAAGTCCTTCAATGGTCAATGACTGTCCCGCCTGCGCGGTAAATTTGAAGTAGTCGGAGTCGGCCGCTGTCGCAAACTGAGCGTCGATGATCCCCGGCACAACAACTTCCGTGGCCTCAAGCTGATCGCTGTTCGGCTCTTTCTCGACCGTTGATGGCAGGGGGCCAACGACAAATGTTCGAGCATTGGACAGACCATATTTTCCAAGTGCGCGAACCGAGTAGTGACCGGCCGGAACATCGGGTCGAATCGTAACGACAAATCCGTTCTCAACCGGTTGAGGTCCAGTGTCGAACGGACCTGGCTCTGCCATTCTTACTGCTGCCGTGATGCCCGCGTGCGAAAACTGCAGTTGATTAACGTCGTCCAGATCCGTTCCGGCGATCGTCACATCGACAGCTTGTCCTGCCTGTCCGCCAACCGGAAAAACAGCACCAAGTCGAGTTGCGGGCAACTGAGCGAAACTTGTCGAAGCTAACAGCCAGAACGCAAATGCCCCGGCCAACCTAAGAAAGTTTCGAAGACACGTTTGCTGTTTCATCAGATCATCTCACTTTGCGACCTTACCAGACAAACTGGAACTCTTTGGCATTCAACACAGCCCAAAGCACATCTTCCCACGCCCGTCGTTTGTCCTGCGATTTGGTCAGATGCTGTACGACGACATCCATTTCGGCTTGCGTCGGCGGACGTGAGAATGCTCGCAGATACAGATCCGTGGCAAGATCTTCCAAAGGTCGTTGGTCATCTTTTACGAATTGCGCCGCGAGTCCACTGCCGTTCTGGAGCCGATTTTGCACATCCTGCGAATTCAGCAGATGAAGAGACTGAGCAAGGTTGGCCTCGGGATTACGCTCGCACTCACATGCGCTTGATGCTTCCGGCTTGCCAAACACCTGAAGAAAGTAATTGTCGATGCCATTATCAGGCAGCTGCACGGCCGTCGTTCCTTTGGGCAAACCACCAAAGTTCGCCGGAGTTGCGAGCGTTGTGTTGATGGAATCGTAAAGGACCTCTGCCGTCAACCGACGTGGATAGAAGCATGAGAAATTCTGCCGATCGCGTTGATTGGACTCAGTCGGTTCCGAGCTCAACTGGTACGTCGATGACTTGCAGATGATCCGAACAAGATCCTTCAGATCAAATCGATGATCGATAAAGTGCTTCGACAGAGCATCGAGAAGTTCCGGATTCGTCGGAGGATTTGTAACTCGCAGGTCGTCCTCCGGATCAACGATGCCTCGACCAAAGAAGTGCTTCCAGTATCGATTCACCAGAGCCCGCGCAAAGAACGGGTTGTCAGACGCAACCATCCAGTCAACCAAATGGACACGAGCATCTTCCCAGTTGGCAATCTCGAGTGGTTGACCGCCGAGTGGAGTAGGTGGCACGGGCTTTCCGGAACGAGGATTGGTCGCTGTCGGTTTCACGTCACGCAAAAAAACCATGTCCGGCAGATTCTGATTGGGATTGAAGCGGCTGTTCTTCAATCCCACCTGAGTGAAGAAAGCTTCGAAACCGTAGTAGTCCTGCTGGCTCCAGCGTTCAAACGGATGATGGTGGCATCTCGCGCAGCCCAGTCGCATGCCGAGAAAAAGCTGTGCCGTGTCTTCCATTTGCAGCGACGACGTGTTGACTTCGCGGAACCATGCGGAAGGCGGATGAGATTGTGCGTCTCCCGTCGCGGTCAGAACATTTCTGACAAACTGATCGTATGGCATGTTCTGCTCAAGAGAACTGCGAATCCAGTCGTGAAAGCGATATGTGTAAACTGTATCCGTCCCGTTGCGTCGCTTGTTTCGCAAAACAGCCGACCATTTCGCTGCGAAGTAATCTGCGTAGCCCGGACTGTCGACCAGTCGATCGACCAGTCGATCGCGTTTTTGCGGATCCGTGTCTGCCAGAAACGCTTTCGCTTCCTCGAGCGTCGGCAGACGTCCGGCAATATCAACCGTCGCGCGGCGCAGGAAAGTTGAGTCGTCACACAGAGGTCCGGGAGGAATACCCAGTTGCTTTAGCCGGTTCATCACCAGCGGATCGACGAAAGTCTTTGTCGGAGGCGTCTGATCAACCACGATTCCCTGTGGTATCACGGCACGAAAGACGGAGACCTGTCCCTGAAATCGAACCATGACGGCCGCTTCTCCGGGTGTCTGTCCAACAGTCACGCGACCGTTGGAATTCACTGCGGCAAGTTCACTTTGATTCGCTTCGAACGAAGCAAGACGAGTCACATCACGAATCGAGCCATCACTGTAATGCCCGAGCACTACGATTTGCTGTTGCGCGATAAAATTCATCTCACGGACTGGAGGAACGACTTCGATCTTCGAGATCACGGGATCCGTTTCGCTGCCATAGGGCATGCCTTGTCGAATCCAGCGAACGATCAGATCCCATTCGTACGAACCTTGTGACATCCGCTTGCCGCCACCGTGAGCAATGAGGTTCGCTGGCTTTGCGAGCAGCAGGCTAAACTCCGGATCGGCTGGGAACACACGTCGTCCGCGAGTTTCATGAACCAGATAGTCGTAATCTTCTTCTGGATAAAAACCCAGCAGCGACAATTTGAACCCGTTCTGTCCGTCTGACTTTCCGTGACAGCCTCCAGCGTTGCACCCAAGTCTGGTGAAGATCGGAACAATCTCGTTCGAGAAGTTGATCGGGAGTTCTCCCGCACATTGTTCGATTCGCAGCCGAGTCGTCACCATTTGACCCGTGGTGGCTCTTGCCGTGACAGTCACTTCTCCATCTGAGACAGGCGTGACGAATCCGTCTGCAGCAATGGTGACTAAGCCTGGATTGTCGGCGGCATAGGCGACGTCATGAGTCATGTCATGGCGTTGTCCGGACGTAAATGTTCCCGTGACCAGAAGCTGCCGGCGAGCAATTTGCCCCGTAAGCGTCGTCACGCCACCTTCGAATTCCATCGAGACGAGGTCGCCTCGTGGACCAAGTCCAGGCGGATCCGCGCCATGCATATACGCGCCAAACAAACTGACGACCGCGAAGGCCCATCCTCGGACTTGAACTCGCCACGAAATCGTCATGTCAAACATCTCCGTGAACTGAATTGATCGTGTATTTACAAGCCTGTCAATTTCCCCATTGTCCTTATCGAGCGTTCTGTGGCAATTCCAGAACTCTCGCAATTCGATCGCCATTGGCAGACAAAACCTGTGTCCCGTCAAGACTGTAAGCCGCCGAGTTTCCAATCCTGCCCAGCCTCTGCTCAAAGACCGGCATTCCATCGGCCAGATTCCAGATCTTCAAATTGCCCGCGTATCCGAACGACATCAGTTTCGTACCCTGAGCATTAAACGCGACTGTGTGAATGTAGTCGTTATGCCCCACCAATGTTCGTTCGACATCACCCGTGAGCAAATTGAGTTGATAAATCTTTCGATCAGCGCCGGCCATTGCCAACGACTGGCCGTTCGGATGCACCGCAACCGAGTATATCGATTCTTCGGTCGTCGTGAGTTGCTTGAGTTGTCGACCGCCGGTGACATCCCACAATCGAATGGTGCGATCGGCCGATGACGAAACTACCAGCGACTCGTCTGGTGTAAAGGCCAGAGCCTGCACAGATCCTGTGTGACCAGACATTTGGGCTCTTTGCTGTCCCAGCACCGGATCCCACAAACGCACCGTTTGATCCGCGCTGCCGGAGGCGACAATCGACCCGTCCCTGGAAACTGCCACGCAGTAAACCGGACCGCCGTGATCAAACCGTCTCACAAACGATGGAGCTGCGTATGACCATGACTGAAGTTGACCGTTGGGATGACTTGTCCACAAGTTGCGGCCATCCTGATCAAACCGTACCTGATTCACCGGAATGTCGCTCGACACCTCCTGATGCAAAATCAGTTCGTTCCCAGGCTGAGGATTCTGAGGTGGCAACAGAGGCCCAAACACCAACAGCTTCGCACGATCTTCAGGCATGTTGGCTCGAGCCTTCACTGCGACGGCCAGTTTGGTGCCATCCACAGAGAATGCGAGCGATACAACCGGCTGGCTGGCATCGAGCTTCTGCAGAACTTCCCCGTTACCATTCCAAAGCAGAACTGTTCCGTCGGCGGTTCCGACCGCAAATCGTTGGCCATCCCGACGCATCACAAGGCTTCGCGGTTCGACCAGGTTTTCCGCCCACAATTTCGTGGGCTGTCCGGAATTCGCATCAGTGCTCACGACTTTGCCATCAGCAGCCGAAGTGATGATTTGAGCTCCCCCGCCCGCCAACACCATGTCGTAGATCGGAGTCGCATGCACTCGATACGATCGCAGGGCAGACAGCTTCCACGTTCGCAGGCTTTTGTCTTGTGAAGCCGTCACGATTGTCTGGTTATCGGAAAGCCATCGGACGAGCAAATTACCCGGCTGGTGTCCAACAAACGTCTGCAAAGGGTTTCCTGTCGCTGCATCCCAAAGATGAACGAGTCCATCAGCCGACGTCGCCGCGATTCGACTATTGTCATTAGAAACGGCGACAGACAACGCTGGCTGCTCAAGGAGAATTGACAGCTCCTGCTTGCCGTCACCAGAATTCCATGCACGAACCTGTTTGTCACGACTTGTCGCATACAGACGTTGTCCGTTGGTACTGACGGAAAGTTCGGTGATTGCTTCCGGGCCAGCCTCAGTTGTGCGTTCGAGAACTCCATCAGTCAGCCGAATCTGCCAGATCGTGCCGTTTTCGAATCCCACAAACAGTCGTGATCCTTCGGGCGAGGCTGCAACGACATTTGCGGGGACTTTCTCCTGCTGCCACTGACGAAGAGAATTCCGATTCTGGACAGTCGCGAAAGGATGAACCCCGGCCGCGACGAATTGGCGACCTTCCGCGCCGGTCACCTGAACCAACATAGGTGCGCCTCCAATCGCGATCTCCTCAGTGACCTGACCTGTGGCCAGCGAGATGGCTCGAAGACGCGGCAATGAATCACCGACCAGCACTTCCCGTCCATCACGAGTGAATGAGATCGAACTGAGGTTTTCACCCAATGCCATAGGCCCGGTGACGGCTCCGTCGGCGAGATTGATCTTCCAGGCGGCACCGGAGGAGGTGGCGGCAATGGCCTGAGTGCCCTCGCCGTTAACCGCAATCGCTTTTAAAGGAGCTGTCGCGGCAACGACGGGCGTGAGCGGTGAGCCATCGTTCTTCCATCGATACGCCTGCTGACCCAGCATTGTTGTGGCAATCATCGCTGTTTCGCCTGTGCTGCTTGCCAGCGTTGAGATGACGTCGGTCGGCACAGCTGGGACTGCTGGTGCCATGGTCAGCAATGCGGAAGTAATCGTGCGAAGCTGATTATCCTGACCGCCGAGAACAACGGACTGATTCAGTCCCCACGAGACCGCAAATTGCGGCACGCCGATTGTGGATCGTTCCGCGAGTTTGCCGCTTTGTAAGTCCCAGATGGAAACAAGGCCATCATCCCCGGTCGTTGCGAGTTGCAGACGAGTCGCTGGGTTGGAAAACGAAACACTTCGAACGGCAGCCGCGTGAATGAATCTTGACTTCGCCAGCACGTCCCCACCGGCTGTTGCGACGGCTGCCGAATCCCAGATGCCGACAGTCTTGTCTTCTGAAGAAACGGCCAACGCGTTTCCATCAATGCTGAAGGCAACATCTGTCACCACACCAGTCGCCCCCGTGATCGTGCGAATCGGCAATGCAGCAGAGATTCGACCGTCTGACACCGACCAGATTCGAACTGCCGGATTGTTACCGCTGGCCACGAGCAGTTTTCCGTCGGGAGCAATCGCCAGATGTTTCGTATCCGCATCCGGAACCAGCATCGCCTGATCCGCGCTCACCGACAGCAGATCACAGCGTCCATCGGCACGACAGGCGACAATGGACGTTCCACCCGCATGCCATGCTATCCCCTGAGACACGACGGGCGAAGATTCCAATCGTTCCAGCAGTCGACCGTCAGAATCGTGAATTCGCAGCCCATCTGAGCCGGCTGCGCAAACCAGGCTTCCATCGGGCGAATAATTCAGACCAACCACATCCTGCGCTGCGGCTGGCAATGACCAGAGAGCCGCCCCATCGTCAGCTTTCCAGCACTTCACAACGCGATCGGTCCCCACAGCGACAATTCTGGCACCGTCCCGGGTCACATCGATCAGCCGAAGCGCTCCGCCATGATTGACATTGCGAACGGTATTTCCGCTGGCAACATCGATCGTTCGAACGACACCATCATCACTGGCGACAATCAAAGTATTCGCGCGAACAAGCATATGGCGGACTGGCCCGGTTGGTCCTGCAATCGCGCGAATCTCCTGACCATCAGCGACTTGCCAGTGATGAACAATATTCTCCCCAGCCGAGGAGAAGGCAGACTGTCCATCATCAGAAATCGCGACGGTGACAACCGGACCAGGATGATTCGTCTGCTTGAACAATTCTGCGCCGTTTGCGTCCAGATTCCAGACTCTCGCGGTTTTGTCGGCGGATCCGGATATCAGTCTGTTCGCGGACGCATTAAAGGCCAATGCCGTGATCGCCGCTTCATGACCGACCAGTGTGCCAAGCACTTGGCCGGATTCTCGATCGCGAACGATGATCGCAGGCATCCCATTGGCTGTGCCGGCGACCGCAAATTTCTTTCCATCGGACGACATGGCAGCCACCTGATACGGAGCCGCGTCATTGGCGATCTCTTTTGATGGTTCCGTGAGTTGCCATACGCGGATCGTCAAGTCCTGACTCAAAGTTGCCAGCCGCTTGCCATCAGGAAAGAAGGCCACATCGTACATCGCGACTGCCGAAGCCGTTCGTTTCAATTTCAATGCACCGTCGGCCAGCGACCAGACAAGAAGCCACCCGGATTCCGTTGTCGCCGCTGCATGAGATCCATCCGCACTGATGGAAACGGCCGTCACGCTTCCCAGTGGTTGCCCTTCGTTTAACGTGCGAACGACTTGACCGTTCGACAGATCCCACACGCGAATCGTCTGGTCTGCGGAACCGGTGACTGCCCAGCGGCCGTCTCGAGAAGTCGCCACAGCGCGAATTGGCTGCGAGTGTCCCGGAGAGAGACGAGGCGGCACGATCGGAAGTTGCCATCGCTTGAGCATTCCGTCCGTGCCTGCACTCCACAGAATCGGCTGAGTCCGATCGTACTCCACGGCCGTTGTCGCACCTTCGTGAGCGATCCAGGTTCCCTGCGCGGCTCCGTCAGCAACGTTCCAAACGTTGAGTCCACCGCCAGCGTCACCCGCAGCAATCTGCTGTTCATCGCGGCGAATGGAAATCGACTGCAGTGCTTGTGTGGGGTGCGTCATGCCCCGCACGGGCTGTCCGTTGCTGTTCCAGATTCGTACGGTCTTGTCATCGCTTCCCGTTGCAAACCACTGGCCTGACGGAGCCGAAGCGATCGTGCGAATGTTCTGCTGGTGTCCCGATAAAGTGACGGGGGGTGTCGGATACGACCATTGACGCACAGTGCCATCAAGACCTGCGGAAACGAACTGCTGATCTCCCGGCAAGGTCACGATGTCACGGACGGCTCCGACATGTCCCCCGAGTTTCGCGACAAGCATGCCGTCAGTCATGTTCAGGACCCGCACCTGTCCCTGTTCGTCGCCAGCCAGCAGAGTGGCTCCGTTTGGAGACATGGCGATGCTTGTCGAGACAACATCCTGGGCAGGGAATTCTCTCACGACCTGTCCGGTATTTGTGTCGATCAATCGAAGGCTTTTGTCGTCACCAGCGACAAGCACAATCTGCTGATTCGGAATCGCGATCAAATCACGAAGAGCAGCCTGTGTTTCCAATGAACGCTGAGTGGCTGGGGGAAGTTGCCATGTTCGGACCGTACCATCGGATCCCGCACTCATGACGTGTGTGTTGTTTGGAAGAAATGCGAGGCTCGTGATTCCACCGGCGTGCATTCCTACCGTGCCAAGAGGCGTGTCGAGGAAAGGACTCCAGAGCAGGATATTGCCCGAACGATCGGCCGTAACGAACTGAATCCCATCAGCGCGGTAAGCCACCGCCTGAACTTCGGAAAGATGCCCCGCGCGTGACACAGAAGTTGATGCGTCAAGTAAGGCCGGTTGCGCATTCATCGCTGCCTGAGACAGGATCCTCGCCGTATCCCAAAAGCGAAGCTCTTTCTCGTTGCCAGCACTGACAAGAAATCGACCGTCGGGACTGAGGGAAAAGACGGACGCTGTTCCCGTGTGCGCCGCTATTTGAAATCGCGGCCTAACACCCGGCAAGTCCCACACTCGAACGGTGTTGTCCTGCGCACCCGTGACCATCGTTCGTCCGTCGCCGCTGATTGCAAGACAATAGACGGGCCCGGAATGGCCAGGATACTGTCGAATCTCCTCGCCCGTTTTGGAATTCCAAAGGCGAACTGTTTCATCGGTGCCAACCGTCGCCGCTCGTTCGCCATCGGGAGTCATCGCTCCCATCATCACATCGGAAAGATGGCCTTTGAGCAGCACCGGTTCGGGCGGCTGAGCTCGTAAAACAGTGCTGTGGCCCGCCGTCAATTCAAGTAGCGCGATGAAGATCGCTGCGCGCATGGATCGAGTGTTAATGGAAGTGCAGGTGGGCATAACAACTTCCGGTAGGCAACGGCTGGCAGGCGGGTCGGTTCACCTCAAAAAAGCACGGATCGAATATAACAGTTCCCGCAGGGGGATAGAAACAATGATACAGTGCTGAAGTGGAACAAATGTGGTTTTTTCGGGTTTCCGGCGACAGTTCAAAAGCCCAGCGAACTGGAGCCTCGCATCGAACAACCGCCTTTCGTTCTGGCCCTCGCCGTCTGTGCGATACTTGGCCCCAACGCACCTGCGGGTATTCGACACGCGATTAATAGCGTTCGAGTTACGAACGCGAACGGCATCCTCAGAAGACTGAACCAGGCACAATGGCTGGATCGCAAACAAAAGCTGGAAGCACGCCGAGGCCACTGCGGCGTGCGACAATGGGAAGACCTGACGCCCGAAGAATTCAGACAGTCCGTTCCGACATTGACGCCGTAATTGTCAAGGAAGCAACCGCGCCAAAGCCCGCGTTGGCGGCGGGTGTCAATTCTGCGTGTCGAGCAATTGCCTGGCATCCCGCAGGTCCGGGAGGTCGTGGCCTTCCTTGAACCATTCGCAGAGACTGGCCAGGGCAGCACGCGATTCGGATTCGTCGCCTTGTTGCTGCCGGAGTCGGCACAGGCTGACCATCGTTCGCAGTTCGCTGGAT
>JANOZG010000545.1:0-1800 GCA_031429275.1 Planctomycetota bacterium | reverse complement strand
GGCCCAACGCAGCAGCGCGACTTCAGCACCGAGTACCAGCCTGCCAAATGGCGTTCGTTCTGGGACTTCGGACTCGGCATGCTTGGCGACTTCGGCTGTCATACTCTGGACACTCCGGTCTGGGCACTGGATCTCGATCCGCCCACAGTGGTTGAGTGCCTGCAACGCGACCAATCACTCGATGGTGTGATCCCGACCGCCAGCCATGTCCGATTTCATTTCCCGGCGAAGGGGGACCGAGGTCCGGTGACGCTCGACTGGTTCGATGGCCCACACGACTGGTCGAAGGTCGGCCGCATCGACAAGTTCGGAGCCGAGCATGCTGCCCATCGCGGACTTGCCTGCTGGCTTGTCGGAAGCAAGGGGATGCTCGGATGCGGTACACATGCCGGAAAGCCGACAATGGCCAGCGACGAGTTGCATCAGGAATGGCTCAGGAATCCGCCTGAGAAAACCATCCCACGCGTCGAGGGCGGACCATTCCGCGAATGGCTGCGAGCGATCAAGGGCGAAGGACCGGAACCGGGATCGAACTTCGATACTGCCGCAAATCTCACTGAGATCATTCTGCTAGGTGTGCTGGCGCAGCGATTCAACACTCGCATCGAATTGGATGCTGTTTCAGGCCGCATCACTAACCATCCAGAGTTGAACGAGTTCGTTAAGGAACCAGTTCGAGAAGGCTGGAGCTATGGCGAAGATCTTTGGTAATGATTCATGTTGGTCGTGAGAGCAGCACTCTTGATTCGTACGCCACTTCTTTATCGATTCCATGCCTTGGCAGCCTTTGTCGGTTGCCTGGTGGCTTCGGCTTGCCTTGGCGATAAGCCAGCGAAAGATATCTCGGCGGATGTTCGCGTGACGTTTGAAGTGCGACTCCCGGAAGCCCCAGAGGCCGTCGACGACGCTTCAAAATCGATCGAAGTTTTCGTGCCGGGAAATCTCAAGTCATTTGGGCAATGGAAACCGGATGGACTCAAGCTCAAGCGTTCTGATGATGGTTTGTATCGCGGCGAAATCTCAGCCCCCGCCCAGACAAAATTGGAATTCAAAATGACGCAGGGTACCTGGGCTCAGGTAGAGAAAGACTTGGCAGGCCGCGACATTCTCAATCGGCGGGTGGAGGTTGCGGCAACAGCTGACGGCACACCGCAGCGAATCGAGGTTACCGTTGAGCGATGGGCGTCAATGAATCCGGTCGGGGACACGTGCGACAAAAGTCGGTTGGGTTGAAATCGGTTTTGGTGACGGACGTGGATTTTTTTGCTGCAGCGTGGTTGGCGGACTTCTCAGGCGACCAGGAGCGTGCTGAAAGTCACCAGACCGCGATTTGACGTCGAAAAACTCAGCGCAGACTGCCCTGCCTGGCCACCTTTCGTCTGTTTGGCGATGAGTGAGCGCACGCTCGCGGCTCGCAGGAGATTCCAACCGGCGACTTTCAGCAGGATGTTTGAAAACACCGCCGGACGTCCACGCACGCGAAGACGGTCGAGCCCCGTCACTCGTTTCAGAAGACTGTTGGTCGCTTCAATGCCGCTGCGCAGCCGGTATTCATCTCGAAACTCCGTTGTCTTTTCCTTGCGCCGACGATTGATCAGCCGCACCTGCTTCGCCTCAATCGTCACCTGATTCTAGCCCGACGCAAATCGAACGGGGCAGTTCTGCAGCAGCGGACACGCGGCACACACGTGAGGATGCTGCAGGATATTGATCTGCTTCAGGAAGTCGTCATAGAACGAACGAATTCGGCTTTTGACCTGCCGGACATTCCACGCAAGTCGGCACGATGATCGTGCGACC
>JANOZG010000544.1:0-13131 GCA_031429275.1 Planctomycetota bacterium | reverse complement strand
CGCCAGAAGCTCGCATGGTCCTCTGTACTTACCCGGTGGCGGACCTCGTGGCATATCAACAACCTTCGATCGCGACGATCAGTCAATCGACCAGTGCAGATGATCCATCTTCGAAGCCAGTAAACACCGCTGCATCGCGCGTTGCGGCGGAAGAATCGATCGATCATCTGGAGGCAAATCCACAGCCATTGCCGCAGGAGCCGAAAGCAATCTCAATGAACTCCAAAGCGGATTTCGCACCGTTGACTGAGCTCATCAAGGCCACCGTGCAGCCAGAGTCATGGGATACCGTCGGGCGGGCGACAATTGGTGTGGATGAAAAAACTCTGTCCCTGGTCATTCGGCAGACTGACGCCGCCCACGGTGAAATCGCAGAACTGCTTTCACAGCTTCGCAAAGCAGGCGATCAAATGATCAGCATATCAAGCCAGATCGTCAAGTTGACCGATGACGCACAAGTACAGTGGCTTGGCACGCAGTGCTCACTACACCCGCTGGAAAATGGTACTCAATGGGCATTGCTCTCAAAACAACGCAGCGACGCCTTTACACGCGATCTGCTCGGACAGAAACCGGAAGTGTTGTCCGCACCAAAGGTCATGACGATTTCAGGGCAAACGGCAACAATTCAAGTCGGGCAGGCAAACACCGAAGACGATACGACGATTGGAGTCCGACTGGAAATGACTCCGCACCTGTTGCCTGACACCAAATTCATCCGACTGCAACACGCCGTACAGATTGGAAAACTCTCGGCAGACGTACTCCGTCCAGTCGAATCGCTCGTCGGCTCTGGGCAGACGCTGCTTTTGCTTCTTGATGCCACATCGGAGAACAAGGAGCCGGAAGTCCCGACGTCGAAATACCTGCTCTTGATCACGCCGGAATACGTTCCGATTATTGAAGAAGAGGAAGCTGTCGGTGCACCGCAAGCGGATGCTCAGGTTGAAGCAATCCGAGCGATCAACCAATGAATTCGGTTTTGCGAAATGGGGACACGGATTTTTGGGCAAACACTCCTGACGGTTGATCTTTGCTGATGGCTGCCAGGAAAATAGCGACGAGACATCTGTCGTGGAATCCTGTTTCTTGGTATTCTGATCAGACCTGTTGTTTTTCAGAAATCTGTTTCGATTGAAAAAATGAATCCTCTACGCTGTGCCATTTTTGGATTGTTGCTGCCTGCCATCTCCGGTTCGTTAGTCGTTGCATTTGACGACGTTCTGCCCACGCTGGATGTCGGGACGTCGAATCTTAAGCAGGACTTCGAAGCCCTGAGCCTGCCTGATTGTTTTGGGAAACCATTCGAACTGAAGCAGTTGGACGCTTCTCCAATTGTTGCCTTGGCTTTTGTCGGCACGGAGTGTCCGCTGGCAAAATTATACGGTCCAAGGCTGCAGGAACTTTCCGCTCGCTACGCCGATAAGGGTGTGCAGTTTATTGCAGTATGCTCGAACGTGCAGGACAGCCTGACAGAAATCGTGGCCTACCGAAACAAAGCGGGCATCACTTTTCCGATGCTGATTGACAGCCAACAAAAACTCGCAGATCGTGTGAAGGCAACTCGAACACCGGAAATCGTCCTTTTGGATAGTTCACGAGCTATTGCCTATCGCGGCCGGATTGATGATCAATACGGGATCGGTATCGCACGAGAAAAACCGCAGCAGGAATTTTCCGCGCTGGCACTAGACGCGTTGCTCGCCGGAAAAACACCAGTCACCACCACAACCGAAGCCGTGGGATGTCTGATTGGACGTCAACGCAAAGTTGAACCACACGGTGACATCACGTATTCGAAACACATCGCGCCGATCTTCAACAGTCGCTGCCGAGAATGCCATCGACCTGGTGAGATCGCTCCGTTCCCGCTGACCAGCTACGCGGATACCGTCGGTTGGGAGGCGACAATCGCAGAAGTTGTTGCGGAAGAACGCATGCCGCCATGGAATGCGAATCCGGAATTCGGGCACTTCAAAAACGATGCTCGACTTACACCAGACGAAAAGGAACTCATTCGAGACTGGATCAACAATGGATGCCCCGAAGGTGATCCTTCCGATCTTCCAGAACCACCGCAGTTCATCACCGGATGGAGAATGCCAAAGCCGGACCTTGTGATTCCGGTCCGTGATGAACCGTTCACTGTTCCGGCAACCGGCGTTGTTGACTATCAGTATCTGAGAGTTGACCCAAAGTTCACCGAAGACAAGTACGTGGTCGCGGCGGAAGCTCGGCCCGGCAACCCGGCAGTCGTTCATCACATTATTGCGTTCCTGATGGTTCCGGGACAGAACGACATCAGCCTTGGAAAAATGCTGATTGGTTATGCACCGGGCACCTCACCACTGATTTTTGCTGACGGCGCGGCAATGAAAGTTCCCGCCGGAACACAGATCGTCTTCGAAATGCACTACACACCCAACGGGACAGAACAAACGGACATCAGCAGCATTGGCCTGAAGCTCATCGATGCTTCAGAAGTCAAGCACGAGGTCGTTGGTCGGGAAGCTGTAAATTCGAAATTCCGAATCAAGCCTCGGCATTCGGCGTTTCCAGTCGAAGCTTCCGAACGCTTCGAAGAAGACATTACATTGCTGAGCTTGACACCTCATATGCACTTGCGAGGGAAATCATTTCGTTACGAGGCTACGTTTCCGGACGGTACATCAGAGGTTCTGCTGGATGTCCCGAAGTACGATTTCAACTGGCAGTTGCGATACGAATTCGCCGAGCCGCGTTTGATTCCGGCGGGTACTGTTGTCAAATGCCTGGCGCAGTTTGATAACTCATCAGAAAATCTCAACAACCCCGATCCCTCGAAAGAAGTTCGCTGGGGACAGCAAAGCTGGGACGAAATGATGATTGGTTTCTTCACGGGCATGAAGACCGTTCCACCGAAATCTACGACTCCATAAGCACTGGTGCGAAAGTTTCTTCGTTTTGTGAAAGTACTTATGCACTAGTGCTTCGTGCTGGCGAGTGACGTGAAATGGCTGAATGGCATTGTTTTGACGCGATCATAGTGCCTGGCCATCAAGTCGCATCGGGCGGCAACGGGAATCCTCGTTTTCCCGGAGGCACGCTGCATATGCAGACCCCGTTTTTCCTCAAACACGGCTTGAACTTGCGAGAATTCTACCAGGGCACCATCAACGTAAGCATTGCGCCGCACCAGTACAGTGTGTTGAAGGCGCGATACACATTCAGAAACATCCAGTGGCATCCCACTGAGCCAGCGGAAGACTTTTCGTTCTTTGATGTTCGACTGCTTCGAACAGGGCAGATGCCCTTGGCTGGACTTGTTTATTTTCCTCATCCGGAAACCAAGCCCGAACATTTCCAGCAACCTGATGTGCTGGAGTTACTGTTTCCTTTTGTGCCGGATCTGAGCTATGGCACACAGTTGAAACTCGAAGTTCCAGACGACCAGATGTGGATTGGCAGCAGCGAGGGTTCTGGCTCAGGACTGCCGCAATAAGTCGGCATCCAGGACGAATAAACAATGGAGCATTTCATTGGGCAACTCCACAGTATGAACGAGACCTTAAACTGATTCTGAAAGAAGATCCTGATTTTCACCGGTTTCATTATGAAATCGCTCTAAAACGGACAGCCAGATCAAAGCGAATTCAATCCGCAGTGCTGGCAGCAACCCAGAGGATGGTAAATCGCTTCCTGCTCGGTACGATTCGACTCTTCCGACCACTCTGCCTTCCTCAAACTCACCCGGAGAGAACTTGTGAATGCTCGTATTCAAGCAACGGCCTTAGTTCTATTTCTCTCATGCTCATTTTCGGTCAACGGCGAAGACTGGAGCATGCAGCAGATTCCGAAACTGCCAAAAAGCGAAATGCCGGTTCATCTTTTCAACGGCAAAGATCTGGATGGCTGGGGCGGGCATATTGGAAAATACTTCTCTGTCGAAGATGGCGTGATCGTTGGTCGCAATACGAAAGAGAACGCACCAAAGTCCAGCACGTATCTGATGACAAAAAAGTCCTATAAGAACTTTCGATTGATTGTCGAAAGCAAACTCGTCACCAGTGAAATGCACTCCGGAATTTCATTGTGGGGCAAGGCCGTTGAGAAAGATGAAGGACCTTTTTCGTATCAGGGACATCTCGTAATGTACCCGTCGGCGTATGGCTATCACGATTTATTTCGTCGTAACAACGTGCGAAAAGATACTCTGGGCATCGCCCAGAGTGTCGGCAAACAGCACGATTGGAATCGCATGGAAATTCTGGCGATCGGTCACCGTATTCGACATGTTGTCAACGGACGGCTCGTCGCTGACTGGGCAGATCCGCAGCCAGAACTCTGTGAATCCGGGCCGATTGGATTGCAGTTGCATTCAAACAAAGTTGCTCAGGAAGTTCAGTGGCGTGGATTGATTCTGACAGAAAATCCAGCCGATCAGCTCGTCACCGCTGAAAGCTATGACGCGGGCTTGACGGTTGATGGCAAACCCGGCGAAGCAGGTCTCGACGAAGCATCGCTCGTAAAAATTGATTCACGGATGCAGGAATTTATCGACGCCAAACAGATCGCCGGCGCGGTGACATTGGTGGCTCGGCGAGGACGCGTGGCTCATGTGGGAGCGGTTGGCAAAGCGGACGTAGCCAGCGGTCGCGAGATGTCTGCCGACACCGTGTTTGCAATCGCGTCGATGACCAAGCCGATCACTGCGGCCAGCGTCATGATTTTGAATGACGAGGGAAAACTAAAGCTGGATGATCCCGTTTCAAAATACATCCCGGCATTCAAAGATACGAAACTCGCTGGCGGAAAAATGCCAACGCGGGAAATCACTATTCGCGATTGTCTGCGTCACACGAATGGACTTGTCAGCGATCAACGCAACGTCGGAACTCTGGCGAACACCGTTGAGCTGCTGGCAAAATCCGAACTGGTGTTTGAGCCGGGTTCGAAATGGCAATATGGGCCCGGCCTGAGTGTCGCTGGTCGAGTTGTCGAGGTCGTTTCCGGAAAACCTTTTGATCAGTTCCTTGCCGAACGTATCTTTTCACCGCTTGAAATGAAGGAGACTTCATTCCATCCGACCGAAGAACAATTGAAACGTCTGGCTCTGATGTATCAGCCAACTGCCGATAAGAAAGACATCGAACCCGGCAATCACTGGCTGTACGAAGTCAGCGCTGACACCTCTCCAAATCCTTCTGGCGGCCTGTATTCTACTTCGAGCGATCTGGTGCGATTCTATCAGATGGTCTTGAATGGCGGAGACCTGAACAGCAAACGCATTCTTTCCGCCGCTGCCGTCAAGGAAATGACATCGGTGCAAACCAGCGAACTTGAGACCGGCTTCACACCCGGCTCTGGATGGGGACTGGGGTTTAGTCTCGTTCAAAAACCACAAGGTGCGACGGGAATGCTGGCACCTGGTTCGTTCGGTCATGGCGGAGCATTCGGAACTCAGGGCTGGATTGATCCCAAGAGTGAAATGATCTTCGTACTTCTGATCGCTCGCCAGAACTTTGGTGGTGGTGATGGCTCCGACATTCGCGCCGATTTCCAGCGATTGGCTGTCGAGGCGATTCGAGATTAGCTCATGAAATATGGGATACTCGCGGCGTTGGCATGTGGTCTGTGTCTTGTCAACGTCTGGCATTCGTACCATGATGTACAGAACTTCGGCGGTACCGATCTGCGGGCGCGTGTCGTGGGTGCGCGGGCTTTGGTACGAGGCATCAATCCGTATTCGATCAAGGACACGACGGATCTGGATCCGGCATTGCGTGACCCCGATCAATCCGGTTTGAGTCGCTGCACGTATCCATTAACGCTGCTGTGCTTTTATGCGCCGCTGAGTTCGCTGAAGTATCCCAATCAGCGTGTGATCTGGGCAGTACTGGAATGGTCCGCATTCCTGGCAAGCGTTCTTGTGCTGAGTGCGTGCATCAGATCTCAACAGGCAAAGTACTGGTTTTTTGTCGCAGCCGTCGGACTGTTCGGAAGTTCGTTCGTTTGGCGACTGCACGTTGAACGAGGTCAGTATTACGTCTTCATCGTGTTATTGATCGGCATTGGAATGCTGCTAATCCTGAAGACACAGCATGCTGTCGCGTCCGGCATATTCTGGGGCTTAGCAATTTGCCTGCGTCCAACAGTTGGACTGCTCGTCGTACCGTGGCTCATGAGTTCTCAGCGCAGAACTGCGATCACAGCCATCGCCACGGCAGTGATTTCAGTCACTGCAGCCACGATCGTCGGACGACCTGAATATTGGCTGGATTTTCTAAAACTCTCACACGCCTGGGAACAATCGGTTCTTGGTGCGGAACTGCCAGACACCGTGTTTGAGTCAGCGATTTCAGGGCCGACAGATGGCTACAACACCGCAATGCTGGAAAACTACGCTGCGAATCTGACGTTCGACAGTTTGGCCCTGAGTGTGCAGACAATCGTAAACGTACGACTTGATCCAACGAACGTTGCACGTGCCGGAAAAGTGCTTTGGCTGTTCGTCATCGCCACGATCTGGATACTGCAATGGAAGCGGAAAAGAAGTCAAATAGTACAAGCCGATGATCAAATTCTGGTCGGAAGTTGCATGATGTTGGTTACGGACTACTTTCTGCCGATCCGAATCGAATACGCCGACGTGCTGTTCCTGATCCCAATGGCACTGTTGATGCCACTGATAATTCGCAAAGAGAACCATATTCTGGCTGCAGTCTTTGTGATCGCGATGCTGATCCCTCTGGCACCGCTCAGTATTCTGCCCTTTAATGCATCTGCACCCGCAGCAATGTTGCGGAGTTGCATGGCCATCTATCTGCTTGTGCGCTTTGCACTACTGGGGTTGCAGCACGAGGACTCAGATAAGATCCCGGACAATATCATCCACGCACACGCCAGCCGGAATTAAATCGCGAACGTGTGGAGCAACAAAGATACGCACCTTCTTTACGCAGTCGTCAAATTGTGTCTTCGCCATGGCATCCACGATCGGCGAAACCTCACGCAGCGATCGATACTCGTTGCTTGACCGGAACCACACATCCACGCGGAATTCAACTTCGCGATGTTGCGGAGGAGCGTCGATCAGGACGTCCATGGGGGACAATTTACGCCCAATAACCGTCGCCAGTTTTTCCGTCAGCAGAAGTGACTTCTCGGCAAGCTGCCTCGCGTTCAGTTGCCGAAGCGTGCGGTACAATGGCTCCTGATGATAGATGCTGTATTCTGCCAGACGTTTGTGCAGCGTGCGACGATGTCCAAAAAGACCATCGACCAGAGTTTCAACATTCGAACCACAGGCCGCTGAACACAGACAGCGAATCAGATCCGGTTCGGACATATGGAACAACGAGTTCAGATCCAGCTTCGGCATCAATTCCAGAAACCCCCGCGCAAACATGGTCGTCGCCGAACGGACCGCATGATGCCAGTATACCTCAGTAAACATTACGTACCGAGCGAATACCATCATTTCGGCCGCAGTGCGCCCTTTGGAGGTAATGGCCAGACCGTCGCCAGCCTTGTTCACGATCAGTGAATTGATGAGTCGATTGCGGTCGAAGTGACGACCGTAAGGAACACCGCAATGCTGACTATCGCGGGACAGATAATCCATTTTATCGATGTCAATGGGGCCGGACAGGATAGATCGACGCAACCGACTGCTTGGCGAATTCGACTTTGCAACCAGGACATCCAGCACTTCCTCCGCAGTGACGTGCCACTGCGATTCCAGCACCTGCGTCAGTTCGCTGTCGGGCTTCAGAAACTCCTTCGCGAAAACTTCATGCGGCGGCATTTCCGCCAATTCCATATCCTCGATCGGATGGCAAAACGGCCAGTGTCCGATGTCGTGAAGCAACGCGGCCACGATCAGAACTTCCGCGTCATGCTTTGACACAATGTCGGCAAACCGAGAGTCTCGGCCAAGCTGCCACAGATATCTCAAGGCATTGTGATAAACGCCCAAAGCATGTTCGAACCGCGTATGAGTTGCGCCAGGATAGACGTAAGACGCCAGCGCTAACTGTGTTACGTGCCGCAGCCGCTGGAATTCAGCCGTATCCACCACGGCGCGTATACGAGCTGTAAACGGTATATCCTGTTCAGTCGGAATTCGCACGACACCGAACGAATTACCGGCCTGCGCGAGTTCTGGGATGTCGGCATACGGATGACTCATTGGCAGCATTCTGGTGGTTTTCGCGGCAATTCACAAGTCGCCAGCAGCCAGCAAATAACGTCCCAAACAAGGCAATCGAACGCCATAACCTCATTTCCCGGTTGAGTTTCCATTCGAACATTGTCACGATGCCAAGCCCGCCGCAGACGTTGTTTACGTCACGCGAACTGGTCTTCCAATTCACATGGACCGGTTACAATACGCCTACCCACGGCAGTATGTGTGACATTGAAGTACGAAAACCTGTGTTCAACGCGGTCTGTGAGATCATTTAAAAAGGGCGAAAGCAGAATTCAGAATGGCGAAGGAAGAATCAATTCAGGTCGAAGGCAACGTGATCGAAGCACTCGCGAATACTCAGTTTCGCGTAGAGCTTGAAAACGGCCACCAGGTGATGGCTCACGTTGCCGGCAAAATGCGAAAACACTTCATCAGAATTGTGCCTGGTGATCGTGTTGTCGTGGAAGTCTCCCCGTACGACCTGAAACGCGGTCGCATCGTGTATCGCGAACGCTAGTATAGTTTTGGAAAAGTGGTCAGGAGCCAATAGCCAACTGGCCAGCAGGGTGCTTTGTGCTCTTGGTTCCTGACCACTTTTCCAAAACGGAATGTTGCGATGACCACCGAACCGACTACTGCTTTGCCGTTCGTTCAGCTGTTCACCGACGGTGCCTGCAAAGGCAATCCGGGACCGGGTGGCTGGGGCTGTATCCTTCGTCATCCTGCGACTAAGACCGAAAAAGAATTCAGCGGCGGCGAAGCTCATACGACGAACAACAAGATGGAGCTGCAGGCTGTCATCGAAGGTCTGAAACTTCTGACTCGCAAATCTCGCGTCGAAGTTGTGACCGACAGTTCGTACGTCGCTAAAGGTTCGAAAGAGTGGTTACCAGGCTGGAAGCGTAACGGCTGGAACCGCAAAGACGGTAAGAAGCTCGTCCCGATCGCGAACATCGAGCACTGGAAAAAACTTGACGAGCTTCTCAGCAAACATCAGGTCACATTCAAGCTCATCAAGGGCCACGCAGGCCACGCCGAAAACGAACGCTGCGACGTCCTCGCCGTCGATGCCGCCGAACGAGCACGGTATGCTGGCAGTTGAGCGCTGACCGGCCTGAGTTGGTCCAACTCAGGCGACCGTATTCGATGGACATTTGACACGAAGCGGGAGCCCTGTGATCATCGGCGTTTCATCCACGCGACACATCGCCGTACGCAATCTTTAGGTCTCGCGACTTTGTACTATTCGCCCGCTAGCTGGAGCCCGCCAATGAATTCTTTTAGTGAACTACTCGCTCAGGACGTAATGAGCTCTCCGGTATTATCGACTTCACCTGAATCCAGTGTCGAACAACTCGAACAGGAGTTCGTGCGACACAGTGTGAGTGCGATGCCCGTTGTCCAGCACCGTCAGATGGTCGGAATCATCAGTCGCAGCGACCTGATGCTCTTGCCGGTTCTCTCGGCGGCTATTGAGTCATGCGTGATAGCCGCCGGGATTTCAGGCCAGCCAAAGCCGACATTCCGAGTCTGCGACCTGATGAGGCACGACGTTGTACAATGCACACCCGAGACTGAACTGGCAATGGTCGCCGCTGATATGGTGAATCGGCATGTCCATCACGTTGTCGTGGTTCGAGACAACGAGCCCGTCGGCATCATCAGCAGCCTCGACATTGTGAAGTTAACTGTGTAGGAACACAATCGACTTGTGCCCAGCTGGCAGGTCGCCAGCGCTTGTGCCAACAGGTGATTCGACGCTCCGGTCGATGTGACCGGAGCGTCGGACGTAGGGACGCAAACTCGCGTCGGCCGCTGTGACCGGGGCAGATTTGAGCCAAGCACTGAACCGCTATTCGGCAACATCACCAATCAAAGCCTGCGATTCCTTTCGCAGCAGTTCGATCGTCAATCGGCGATTCCAGGGCACTGACGCGGCCATTTCTTGGTCCGCTAACTCGTTGGCGGTCTTCAACTGAATACGGGCCGCATCGACCTGACCAAGGTGATGTTCGGTCAGGGCCAGAAAATAGTGCGTGTAGGTCTTCGAAGTGGCTTCGCCCTCAGTACTGCTGATAATCCTTTCCAGATAGGGCTTCGCTTCGGCGTACATCCCGGCTCGCATTAGAATGGCGCCAAGGCCATTCAGGAACTGCGAATTTGTCGGCTCTGCCTCCACAGCGGCCCGGCCGAGTGCAATTGCGTTGGTGTAGTCCTCAACGGCATTGGGCGACAGAGCACAGGTCCAGGCGGCAAAATGCTTTTCGATCGGCTCCGCTGTTGCTTTCGTCGAATCCACCAGCAACTGACACTGAGCTTTGTAGCCCTCCTGGTCCCCCAACTTAGCCGACAACAAGGCCACCTGATATTGCTGATAGTAACTGCCCGCAGTTTGAGGAATGCTCTTCTTCAGATCCTCGTTTGCCTTTTCCCATTCGCCCAATTCTGCCAACAGCTGCGCGCGTGCGATCCGTGAGGCCGCGGATTCTTTATTGAGCTCCACGCAGCGATCGGCCAGCGTGAGCATTCCCTCGCGGAATTTCGGATCAGCACAGGCAGCGACGTCGGCCGCCGAAATCCACGTCAGGTTGCTGACGTCGTCTGGTTCAAGCTCAATCCCTTTTTGAAGGTCCGCCATGGCTTGATCGAAACGAGACAACCGAAAATTGCAGGCCGCCCGCCGCTTGTAAACGTAGGGCACGTCTGGGCGGAGTTCGATCGCCTTATCGAAGTCACTCAACGCCAGGTTGAAATCGCGTTGGGATGCCTGCAGATCACCGCGTTCCTCGTAAGCACTCGCCGCATCCGGTGCAAGCGCAATGGCCTTGTCAATGGCTTCGAAGGCCCCCTCAAAATCTTTCAGACTCTCGAAGAGTGCGGCCTGAAGCAGCAAAAGACTAACAATGGATTCGGATGGAGCAGTCAGCTCTGGCAGGACTTCGCTGATCAGTTTTGCGGCTTCTGCTTGTCTTCCCTGAGACTTCAGGCAACTGCAGAGTTCTGACGTGCGATCTATGAGAGACTGCCAGGCTCGAGCATCGGCGCTGAACTCACGATTCAGTTGGCGGGCAGTCTCGAAGGCCTTCCGCCAACTGTCTTCGGCCTGCTTTGGTTGATTTAGTTGCTCGTGGATGCCGGCAAGCTTGGCGGTATCTAACGAAGACAACCAGCGTGGAACAATCGTACTTCCGCCCGTAGCTTCAGTTGCCTGTGCATCGTAAAGCTCAATGCCACGCCGGTACCAGCGGACCGCCGACTCAAGGTCACCTTTATCTCGCGCACGTTCCGCCAGCCAGATCTGTGTGGGTGGCAGCGGTGGTAGACCATGCGAATCGGATGTCTGAATCGAAGTTTCGACGAACTCGCGGGCTCGCTCCATGTTATCTGGCATCGTTTCGGCAACTTTGTAGTACAGCAAAGCAAGAGTTTCAGGCTCATTCATCAATCCAGCTTCGGTGCATTTCGTAACAATCTGCAGACATCTCTCGGCATCCGCGTGCCGCTGCGGAAGAGTGCGCCGCACACTGTGCAGACGAGTAAACAGCGGATACATGAGGCTCTGCTGAAACTGAAGCTCTTCCGGATTCTCAGCAATGACAGATTCCAGAATCCTAATCGACTCGTCCGTTTCACGAAGGATAGCTGCGGAGTCTCCTCTACCTTCATGAAGTTTTGCGATCTGACTATGTGCTAACGCTTGTTTCATGCGCGCCCAGGGATCATTGTCATGCTTGTCGATGATCTCCTGGAAAAAACGCATGGCGCAGTTCAGGATATCTTCACGAACAGGGTCAACTCCCGGCAACTGAGCAAACTCAGACGACGAGACGCTCTGAATGATGGTTTCCAGTGACTTAAGAGCCAGATCAAAGTCCGCGCGCGATTGCTTCAGACGCTTTTCGGCCAGTTGTTCCGACTGAATCGCTTTGTTTTTTTCCTCCTCGGCCTGTAGGGCATACGACAGACTAACGCCAGTAGCCATGACGAGCACCAGAGCCAATGCAGCAGCAGTCACCATCGGCCCCCTGTATCGACGGCATAACTTGGTGAGCCTATACAGAACCGTCGGCGGACAAGCCTGCACCTGCTCATCATTCAAGTATCGTTCGACATCGGCCGCAAACGCACTGGCCGACTCGTAACGACGATCGCGTTCTTTTTCCAGCGCCTTCATCACGATCCAATCCAGTTCGCCCTGTAGTTCCAGTTGCGAACGTTTCAGATCATGCGACTGCGGCTTGCTGGACGTTGTGTCGGCTCCAGCCTTGAGCGTGCTGAAACGTTGACTGGGTCTGGGTGGTTCCGTTTCGCGGATCATGCGACGAACTTCGTCGATGCTGACTTTCTTCATCGACTCGCGATCGAACGGTGTCGTGCCCGTCAGCAGTTCGTACAGCAACACGCCCAGCGAATACACGTCGCTGCGTGTGTCGATGTCCAGACCGCTCACTTCTGCCTGTTCCGGGCTCATATACAGCGGCGTGCCGATCATCTGCGACACCTGCGTGAACAAAGTCCGCTCAGTCAGTTCCTGATCAATCGCTTTGGCAATCCCAAAGTCGATGATCTTCACGACTGGCTTGCCATCATGCAGCGTGACCAGAATGTTGCTGGGTTTCAGGTCGCGGTGAATGATTCCCTTTTGATGAGCGTGCTGGACTCCGTGGCAAACATCAATGAACAACTTCAATCGCTGATCGGTCTCCAGCTTTTCACGACTGCAGTAGTCCGTGATCGGAATGCCTTTGACCAGCTCCATCACAAAGTAGGGTCGCCCCTGTTCAGTGGCACCGGCGTCGAGGACTTTGGCAATATTCGGATGATCCATCAGGGCCAGTGCCTGACGTTCGGCTTCGAATCTCGCGATGACCTGCCCGGTGTCCATGCCAGGCTTGATGATCTTGAGGGCCACTCGGCGTCGGATCGGTTTAGACTGCTGCGCGTGGAACACCGTGCCCATG
>JANOZG010000543.1:0-4177 GCA_031429275.1 Planctomycetota bacterium | reverse complement strand
TAATTAAATGCCTCTTCCTTACCGTCTTCGAACAGGCTGTCGTCGAATCTCTTGAGTAGTTTTCCATCGACACCGTAAACGTACACCGCAGGGATTGAGGGCAACTCCAGCGTTTGAAAGATTTCATCCGATGGTGACGTACACAGGAAATTCATGCAGGTTGCATTATGTTTCTGCAGAAACTCCTGCACCTTCTTTTCATAGGTTGTTGCCGGCTTTGATTTGATACCAACATAATCCACATTGAAGCTGATACAGACAACCTTTTCGCCATGCTTCTTGTGGATCTCTACGAGGTGCGGGAACTCCTGCATGCATGGCAGGCATGACGTGGACCAGATATCCACGACAACAATTTTTCCAGTGCTCTTCGCGACAATCGCTTCAACGTCTTTCCACGTACCAGCGGTGAGTTTCACATCCGGGTTGTCAACCTTTGACGTTTCTTCCACATTCTTTTGATCGGACTTTTCGTCTGCCACGACTGGGGACTCCAGCTGGTCGTTGACTATGCACAGCAAAGCCACTGTCGGCAGCAGGGATAGAATTCGCAGCATGATTGACCTCCCAGAACAGAAGACTGGCATGAATCTGAAAACGCGGTGAAAGTGAGCGAAAGTTGCAGGAGTATTGCAGGCTACCTCACTGGCTCCACCAGCATTCTAACTACAAAGACGAATTACGAAGTGATTTCAAATGCTCCCGCAGCAGATTTTCGTCTGCTTGATTTACGTTTGACTGCTCCAGACAATTCAGTCGCAGCACGGAATCCGGATTTTCCATGACTTCAAGCTGTCTTCCATCCGACACCAGAAACAGCACTCCGTCACTGGTTTGCAAGTCTGCCAGATTTGTGATGCGGCACACACTAATCCGCCCAGCGTCAAGAACTTCGCCTGCAGCGTTCGTGAATCTCACGGTACCATTTTGCAGGATCTGAAGAGCTTTTGCATCATCTGGCAAAGCAGTTGATCCTTGTGCCGCGAATTCTCCACTGCTGGTGATGAGGCCAAGTCTGCGGTCCGACAGGATCTGAAAGTCGCCACGACGAGTCACCCGATTTCCTTCCAGACAAAACATTACCGAGTTCTCCCTGGAAAGCGCCACGTGCGTTGCACTCGGTGAATTCAGCAGCGGCCCCGAATCAAAGCTGCGGAATCGTGTAGATGGCACGTCGCGTCGCTCGGGATCTGCGGATGATGCCAGCGGATCAACAGCTTCAGGTAAGACAACCATGCGACGATAACCAATCGAAAAGGCCGAGCGAAGATTTGTCGTCACCAGGGCAAGATCGCCGTCAATCAACGATTCAGGCTTTGATGACGATGGCTGCATGATGGATGAAGGTAGTGAGCCTGGCAAATTCGTAAGTCCAGCTTCAAGCTCAGGGGATGTTTGTTTTTTTTGCTCGAGGACGAAATTGACTTCGTCGAGATCCATGCCCGCATAAGTTTCAACCCAAATCTCGGCCAGATCTGAGTCTGTATTCGGAAAGTGTTGTAGAATCAACTTTCGGATCGCAGCCCGCTCGGCATCTGAGATCGTCTGCTCCGGGGGAAGGGCACCTGAGACAGCCACATCTTTGCCATCCGTCAAGCTGAGGTCATCGAATTCTGCTGTTCGAACTTCCCCAGGGCCGTTCGAGTCCGCGCGGCTGATCAAAGTAAATGGGACATTGTTTCGTTTGATGAATAAATCTGTAGATGCATTGCCGGCACGGTCATGCCGCGTGTCAAGGGACGCCGAATCTAAGGGCGCGGGTTTTACGGCTGCGATTGCGTTCGAAAACGGTACTCTGTGGCCTGCGTACAGACCTGCAGTGAAAAGCAGTGCGGCCACAAGTGCCACCGTGATCCATTTTGCCATCGATTACCTCCCTGATTCGATGAAATCCGTCGCAAAAACGATTCATCATGCGTTGTTCGCCGCAACTTCCCTGCGGGCTGACCTGCCGTGAAATCTAGCAACCAATTCGGATTCTGTCTTCGTGGAAACTCGCATTTTTCGATCCGACGGGTGAACCTGTTGTTGACGACCAGCGTCTTCGAGGATAGTCTTTCGATCGAAGATAGACAGTAGTGACGATGTTTTGCTGAATTCAAACTTTTTTTGACGACAAACTTCCACGATGAATAACCTGCTACCTAGCCTGAGCCTACTATTGCTTCCTTGGTGAAGCTCGCCTCAGGTACGTCATGCAGTATGACCGACTTTTCCAGCCCTGAGGATTCCTCAGGGCTTTTTTTGTCATAACCCAGCTTTAAGAGTTGAGTTGTGACAAATGCAAACTCGTTTAACCCGTGGCCGAAAGGCCAGGTTCTGGTGCAGCCTGGCCTTTCGGCCACGGGTTAGACGATCCGACGAACTTTTCCACGATTTCAACCCCACTTGTTCCTCCGCATGGAGAAAATCGATGACCGGCGACCAGATCATAATCTTTGATACTACTCTTCGAGATGGCGAACAGTCTCCCGGCTGCAGCATGAACACTCGGGAAAAGCTGGAAGTTGCCCGAGCCCTCGTGGAACTGGGGGTCGATGTTATCGAAGCTGGATTCCCGATCGCATCTCCCGGTGACTTCGAAGCCGTCTCGCAGATTGCTGCAAAATTCGGCGACCGCACAACGATTTGTGCTCTGGCCCGCAGTCGCGAAGACGACATCAACCGCGCGAAAGCAGCACTGGAATCGGCAGAGAAACGCCGCATCCACGTATTTCTTGCCACCAGCGCGATTCATCGAGAGTTCAAGCTCAAGATGGACAAACAACAAATTATTGACCGGGCGATCAGCTCTGTTCAGCTGGCAAAAGAGTTCTGTGACGATATTGAATTTTCGCCAGAAGACGCGGCCCGCACGGAACTGGACTTCCTGTGTGAGGTCGTAGAAAAAACAATCAATGCGGGTGCCACAACTGTCAATATTCCGGACACCGTTGGATACGCTACCCCGAATCACTACTTCAAAGTGATTTCGTATCTGAAGAAAAATGTGCCGAACATTTCAAAGGCCATCATCAGCGCGCATTGTCATGACGATCTGGGGCTGGCGGTGGCCAACAGTCTGTCCGCAATGGAAGCAGGCGCTCGACAAATCGAATGCACAATCAATGGACTCGGCGAACGTGCTGGTAATGCCGCGCTGGAAGAAATCGTGATGGCGATTCGTACACGAGCCGACTACTACGGCGTGCACACGAAAATCAACACACAGAAGCTGTATCCGACAAGCCATTTGGTCTCGTCGATCACCGGCATGAAAGTTCAGCGCAACAAAGCGATCGTGGGCCAGAATGCATTCGCTCACGAAGCCGGCATTCATCAGCATGGCATGCTGCAGGATCGATCCACATACGAAATCATGCGACCAGAAGATGTCGGCTATATCGGACAAAACCTGGTGCTCGGCAAACACAGCGGTCGCCATGCGTTCCGTGATCGAGTCGTACAGCTTGGCTTCAATCTCGACGATGCCGCACTGCAGCGTGCGTTTGATGACTTTATCGTGCTGGCCGACAAGAAAAAAGAAGTCTACGATTCTGACATCATCGCACTTATTGAAAACCGACTGACGGACGCTGTGGATCGCTGGAAGCTGGTAAGCTTTCATACTTCTGCTGGTTCATCTGCCATTCCAACCGCAACACTGGAACTGCAGTGCGACGATCAACCACTGCGCTGTGATGCCGCCATTGGTGACGGTCCGATCGATGCGGTCTTCAAGGCCATGGAGCGCATTATTGACATCACGGCAAAACTCGAAGAGTTTGACGTTCGCAGCGTTTCTGAAGGGAAAGACGCCCTTGGTGAAGTTCGCGTGACGATTTCGATCAATGGTGGTCACTATCAGGGCAAGGGCGTAAGTACCGACATCATCGAAGCTGCTGCTCATGCGTACCTGAAAGCACTGAATAAAGCGGATAACGATCGTCAAAACGCAGCGGGTTCGGCTGCCACAAAAGTAAAACCACAGCTTTAGAAAAAGTGACATTGCTGAGTGTGGTCACGCATCATTCTTTGAAGAATCCAGATTCCGGCATTGCCAGACCGCGAAAGTGCCCTGAAAATAGACACTGCTGGAAGACAAACAATTGGCGAGCGGCAGGGCGTCAGCCCTCCGGGATCTTCGTGCTGACGAATCCAGACATCATTGCAAACTTAATTCCCTCGGAGGGCTGAC
>JANOZG010000542.1:0-6308 GCA_031429275.1 Planctomycetota bacterium | reverse complement strand
TATTCAAACCGCTCAACGACGACCTCGTGCGTTCCGTCGAACTCCCGGCCGATCCCAGCGTCTTACCGGGACGCGCTGTAAGTGTTCAGGCACTTGTCCCTCGCCCCGAGAAGGTCCAGGGAATCAAATCCTGGAACGTCGAAACGGAAGGGCATCGCGGATATGTCGATGGCGTGGCTTGGTCGCCGTCGGGCAAACTGATCGCCACGGCCGCAGAAGATGGCACGATTCGATTATGGGATGAACAATTGAAACTTCGCCGCGTGCTGCCCGGCGATTTCAACATCACCAGCAGGCTGGAATGGTCGAGCGACGGACGGTACCTGGCATCACTGCATGATCGGCAGTTGCTGTTGTGGGATGTTTCAGACTCAAGGTTGTTGCGGAAGATCGAATTGCCGCTGCCCGTCCATTCCCTAGCCTGGGCACCCGATGCCGCACAGCTTGCCGTGGGTTTTGACGGCCGCTGGGCGCTCGTTGATGCTCGCACGGTTCAGTTGGATGAATTCTGGTCACCGGGGGCACGAGTGACGTGGTCGCCAGATGGTCGACGTATCGCAGCGGGACACAGCTTCACGATGACCATCTGGGACGTTCAGAGTCGAGTTCCCCTTTCAGTGTGGCAGGTACCGCCGGAAGTGACGGGGCTGGGTGCGCTGTCCTGGTCACCGGATGGCAAGTGGTTGGCGGGTAGTTATGGATACAACACGACCCGCATTGGCATTTGGGATGCCGAGACCGGTCAGTACGTTTGCGACATGGACGCGATCTCGCAGGTCACTCATGGCCTCCGATGGTCACGAGACAGCCAGCGCATTACGAATGGCTATCATGTGTGGGACCGCGCATCGCGTCGGACACTGGCCAGCGTGCCGGGGTTTGCAGGTTTGGCCGACATGGCTCCCACGGGCGACAACGTTGCGGTTCTCAACGCCGGGCGCCTGAGAATTCGCAACCTGCTGACCGGCGCCTTGGTTGCCGAAGGGCCGCCGTCAACGCCGCAATTGCCGATGGGGCCAGTTGATCTCTCGGCGGACGGGAAGTCGCTGGTCGTGCAGGATCGCACCGGGCAGACCATCTTCAACCCCGTATCAGGACACGTGGAGCAGGAGTTTGTCGCCGGTAATGAATGGGATACGGTCGCCGCATCGCCGCAGGGCGACATAGTAGCGCTGAAGATCTATGGAGTCTTCGGAATCCAGCACCGTGACGGCCGGCCACTGAAGAGATTGCAAGACCATGCCGACGTGATCATCGACATGGGCTGGTCGCCCGATGGACGCTGGGTGGCCACCGGGGCGCGAGACGGCGTGCTGCGCATCTTCAGTCCCGATCAGGTCGAACCGCTCCACAGTTGCTCGCACGACGGGTTGTCGGTCTGTGGGCTGGCCTGGTCTGCAGACAGCCAGCAAGTCGCGACCATTGTCGCGGCAGACAATTCGCTTCGCATCTGGAATGCCACCACCGGGCAACTGGTCCGCGAAATCGGCAAGTTCAATTTGAATGAAAGTAGCCGGCTGGACTGGTCGCGCGATGGAACGAAATTCGCTATCAGTCGCCAGACTCTGCCGACACTGGAAATCGACGCCCAATCGGGAGCCGCCCAAGAATTGTCCGACCGGGGCTGGAGGTCCCTTTCGTCACCCAATGGCCAGCGATTCGCGTCAGCAGATTCGGTCGTGCCCGGAACCGCGGTGGATCGCAAACTGCTTATCGACTGGTTCCCGGACAACGAACGATTGTTGTATTCCATGGCAAGTGCGGTCCGAGTCCATTCGATCGAGCATCGCAGGCCGCTCGGTTCACTCCTGCCTGCTTTACCTAATGGCAGTCGCGTGGTCATCGGCGCGGATGGGAATTATCGCTCGTCTCCAATTGCCCCCGACCAATTCGTGCATGTCGGTTATCGCGACAATGGTCAGATTTTTCTGATGACGCCGCAAGAGTTCGAGACTCAGACCGGCTGGAAGAATGATCCCGCCCGAGCACTTCTGGTGGATCTTGCCAACGAACCCGCTGCGGATCCAATCCAGCCGGTGCCTCAATACGAAGCGGATCGCGCCGCAGCCCTGGCCGTGATTCAAAAGAATGGTCGCGTGCGCATCCGTCGAAACGGCAGCGAGTCGGACATCACTGTGTCATCGCAGATTCCTGACGCTCCGTTTCAACTGGTTGCCGTCTTCCTTCAGTCACAGCCGGCGGCTCCAGGGGAACTCGCATTCCTGAAGGAACTAAAATCGCTCCAGGAACTGTCACTGATCCATTGCCCCAACATCACGAACGAATTGTGGGAGGCGATTGGCCCTCATCCGGATCTGCGAAGGTTCGACTTGCAGGGCATCAAACTGACTGCTGAAGAACTGGCATCGCTGGCCGCTTATCCACGCGTGGAACAATTGCAACTTGACGGTATGCCTTTGACGGACGCGATCGGTCCGACCCTGGGCAAGCTGACTCGGCTTAGACAGTTGAACATCAGCAATGCAGATCTGGGCGACGCCACAATTCGCGAGTTGTCCAGGTTGAACGCACTGACGACGCTGTATCTTTTTGGACCTCGAGTGACTGATGCCTCCGCCCCGGATTTTGCCAAACTGCGATCATTGCGCAGTCTGCAACTCGCCGCGCCAGTGGGCGTCGAAACGGTTCGAGCACTGGGCAACCTCTCAAATCTGGAAGCTTTGCGGATCGACAGCACCAGGATCGACGACAAGCCGGTCGCAGACCTGGGGCCAATGACGCGGCTGCGATCGGCAGTCCTGGTTGGGAATTTCCATCCAGATAGCCTGTCTCACATGGGAGAGGCTCCTGTGCTGGAATCATTGGACATCTCCTCTTCGTCGGTCGTCACCGACGCCGCGCTCGGCCAAATCCTACGATCCAAAACATTGAAGTCGCTCGGTCTTGAAGTCACGCCGCTGGTGACCGGTGATGGCTTTGAAGCCATCGACAAGACTCCACTCGAAACTTTGTCGTTGACGACGACGACCCTGTCAGATGCAGGCTTGCGTCACATCCTGAAATGCCGAACTCTCAAGTCGCTGGCAATCAATGTTGCACCCATGTTAACCGGTGCGGGCTTTGACGCTGCGGAAGGGTCAAACATCGAATCGCTGCGGATTCAAGGTGCGCCGATCAGAGGGGATCATGCAGCGCATTTCGCAAGGTTGACAAAGCTGCGAAGCCTGGTGGGTGAAGAAGTCATCGTGTCGGCAATTGTTCCCGGACTCGTCAGCCTGACCAGCCTGACCAACGTTGAAATTCAACAGCCCAGGCTCCTGGAACCGATTTCGCGAGTCCAGAGTGTGACTCACCTGGTTGTATCCAACGCCACCCAATTGCCCGTTGACCAATACCAGCATCTCGCCGGGCTGAGCAACCTGCAGAGTCTGAGGGTTTCGGAAGCGGAGTTCACCCCCGAGCATTTCGCGTACCTGGCGAAGATTCAAGGCCCACGAACGCTGGTCCTGCAAGGCGGAAAAACGACGCACACGGCCGTAGATGATTTCAAAACTAGAGCGCCCAACTGGATCGTGGTATTGGAAGGATGCATCGTCGAATGAAGCCTTCGCATTCAGCTCGACGATAATCTTCGTTCCCGGATCGATTTCACGCAATTCCGCTGGTAAACTCCAAATCATGACAGAGACCAGGCCAACTCCCGAACAACCATTGATGTCGTCGGAAGCGTCGTCCCCGACTTCGCCCGACGCAGCGCTTGAGGCGACCGTCAATCAGCGGCCTGAATCGACGCTCGCCGGGGGATTTGAACTGCTGGAAGAGATCGCGCGCGGCGGGATGGGGGTCGTTTATAAAGCACGGCAACAGTCGCTTGGACGAGTCGTCGCATTGAAGTTGATTTTGTCTGGAGACGACGCCAGCAATGACGAGTTGGACCGTTTTCAGATCGAGGCTCGCGCCGCCGCACGGCTCGATCATCCCGGCATCGTCCCGGTCTATGGATTCGGGAAGCTTGATGGTCAGCCCTATTTGTCGATGGGATTCGTCGATGGGCCCAGTCTGTCGGTGCGCATCGCCCGGCAGGGGCCGCTTCCTCCGCGAGAAGCGGCCGCGTTGATTCAAAAGGTGGCAGAAGCCCTGCACTATGCCCATCAGAACGGTGTCATTCACCGCGACATGAAACCGGGTAACGTGTTGATTGACGAAGAGGGCGAGCCGCGCGTCACCGACTTCGGTCTCGCGAAGCGGCTGGACGTCGAACACAGTCTCACGGCCACCGGACAAGTGCTGGGCACACCGACCTACATGCCGCCGGAACAGGCTGCGGGTGAGACCGTCGGACCAGCGGGCGATGTCTACAGTCTGGGCGCGACGCTGTATGCCGCGTTGATCGGCAAGCCCCCGTTCGAGGCCCAGTCCATCGTCGAACTGTTGATGCAGGTCACAGAACAGCCACCCGTCCCGCCGCACGAACGAGACCCTCAGATTCCCCGGGCGCTCAGCGACATCTGCCTGCGCTGTCTGATGAAAAAACCCGAAGACCGCTACGCCAGCGCGAGTGACATGGCGGAAGATCTCGGCCGTTTCCTCGCAGGCCAGCGTTTGCACCGACCGACTCGTCCTCAATCGCGCCGATGGCTGATTGCCAGTTGTTTTAGTGTCGCCATGGTATGCCTGACAGCTGGTGGCGCGTACTGGAAATGGGGGCGTGAGAAGCCGGTCCAATCAACTCCCGCCGTCACTCCCATTGCATCCGGCCCAAAGACCGTTCCCGCCAGCAAGGAAAGCACGCCCTCAGTAGCGCCCGAGCTGACGTTCCTGGAGAATTTGACCGCCGCTAAAGACGCCTTGCTGCCGGGTGAGAACGACGATCCGTGGTTGTTGCGTTACGCCGAATCGGCCCGATTGCATCAGGTGGCTTTTGAAACATTTGGCCTGAGAGTGCTCGGCACCGAACCGGATGTCATTGCCGAACAACTCAAGGACCGCCCAAGTGAGTTCCGCGAAGCCATCCTGCTGGGTTTGGAATGCTGGGAACTGGCCGCGACCGGTGCCAAGCTGCCCGAATCGGTGACGCTGCGCAATGCGGAGGCGACGCTTGATCAATTGGATTGGCGACGCAAGCTCCGTTTTCTGCGAGAAGACAACAATCCCACTGACCTGTTCAATGTACTCAACGAGTTGGATTTGTCGTCCCTGACTGAAGCACAACTGGACCAACTTGTCCTGACGATTTGGGTGCATGCCCCAGCCGGTAGCGATCTCGCACGCAGTTCGCTCAAACGACTTCAGGACCAGGCGCCGAAGAACTTCCTGGTGTACATGGCAACGACCTCGCAGATCATGGCGGCGGCCAACGCGAAGCCGGCTGAGAAGGCTGCGATTGTCGCCACCGCCATTGCTCCTCTGCGCGCGGCTCAGGCCGCGAATCCCAAATCGCCAGCCACCGCATGGCAACTGGCAAGCGTGATGACCATATTGGGGAACCAGGCCGCAGCGGTAGACGAGACCGAGCGTGCTTTCTCACTCACCTATCCCACGGCCTGGCCACATGTGGTGGCTGCAAGAAAATTCCGCGAGGCGGGCGATTATCCGGCATCGGTCAAGGAGGCACGGCAGGCATCCGTCGCGCAGACTTCGCTGCTGCTTGCACAGATTGAACTTGTGGCTTCACTCCAACTTGTGAGCGACAAACCAGGTCTGGAAGCCGCTCTCTCGTCGTTGTCGAACCTACCTGAGACCGAGGTGGCGGCCATGCAGGCAATTTACGCCGCATTTGAGCTGGCCGACAAATATGCGGTGGCATCGAAGAAGTACGTCTCGAATTCATTGGAACAATGCGACCGCCGGGTTCGAGCGTGGAAGAATGTCATCGCACATAGGAAAAATTTGACACATCAATCATTCCTTTACATGTCTTATGATATCTATGGTCGCAGCGACGATGCGATCACAGCGTCACGGGAGGCGGTACGGCGCGCGCCCGACAACCCGGAATGTCTGCGCTTGCATTTGTATAATCTTGTCGAACGCAATGGGGACTGCAACGAAGCCGTTAGCGTCGGCAGGAAGGCATTGCAGATTGATCCCCAAGGCAGAGCGGGTTGGATTCAGGCGGCTCTCACACTGGCGCTGATCAGGAGTGGTGAGAATGACGAAGCAGCACTCGAATTTCAACGATTTTTGATCATGGGGAAAGACTCCGGTATCAATCCCTGGTGTCAGCGATTGGCATCCGCCAACCCCCTGCTTGCAGATGTCTTGCTGGCCGATAAACGAGATGACCTGCGGTTCATATTCCGAGCGGTTCGCGGTCTTCACTTCGCCATTCGGGGAGATGAGCGACA
>JANOZG010000541.1:0-3128 GCA_031429275.1 Planctomycetota bacterium | reverse complement strand
CGTGTGGTTTCAGTGATGGAGTTGCAGTGAGAAGTCAGCAAGCACTTCTGTGATTCAAGTGGCGCATTCAAGAGAATGCCCCGTGACGATTTCTTAGTTCTAGATACATGGAGTCTTCGATGAAGGTAGTTTTGACACATTTGGCGGGGACACTAGTTTTTCTCCTCGTATTGAGCATTCCAGCAAATGCTCAACTGTTGAAGCCTATTTCGAATGGGCGGTTCGAAATAGGAAATACTCAGGCTGTGCCGGGCGCCTCAGCTGTCGGCCGGGTGTGGACGATCTGGCCCAATGGCAACGAAACCTGGGGCCGTGGAGTCATGATCAGTGAAAACCATGTTCTGACGTGCGGTCATAACCTGTACTTCGAACCCTATGGAGGTTGGGCGAAGGTGGTTACGTTTGTTTAGCGACAATTGCTTTTCCCGGTTAGCGACAATTAGAAGTACCGGTTTGAGAGGCTGTAGCCTGAGCGTTTGATCACAGGATTTGAGCTCGGCGACAATTGGTATTAGCGAGATGCGGGTAGAGTGTTGATCATTGTAACTCCTGATTTTCATGGAGGTTGCGATGATCACGAATGGACGCGTGAAAGAGCTTCGGCGACTGCTGGGTTTAGGCAGGACTCTGGGCGATTCAGCAAGGATGGCGGAAATGAGCGAGAAATCAGCACGCAAATACCGCGACGACGAAAGACTGCCGTCACAGCAGACTTCGGATCGCACCTATCGTACACGCAGCGATCCGTTTGCTGCGGTGTGGGACAAAGTTCAGCAGCGGCTCGAAGTGGAACCGCGGCTCAACGCGAAGACGTTGTTTGAGTGGGTGCAGCAAATTCACGAAGGACAGTTTCCGGATTCCACTCGTCGCACATTTGAACGACGCGTGAACCAGTGGCGCAGTCTGCATGGTCCGGGAAAGACGATCTTCTTTGATCAGGAGCATCACCCTGGAAGACTGGCCGCCAGTGATTTTACCGTGTGCAATGAACTCGGTGTGAAGATCGCAGGACGGCGATTTGAGCACACGTTTTTCCACTGCGTGCTCACGTACAGCAACGTCGAGAGCGTGTCGCTTTGTTTTTCTGAATCGTTTGAATCGCTGAGTGCCGGCATTCAGAAAGCGTTCTGGGATTTTGGAGGCGTACCGGAACGGCACCGCAGTGATTCGCTGGCTGCCGCAGTACGAAATCACACCAGTCGCAGAGAACTGACCGAACGATATGCGGCTCTGATGAGTTACTACAACTGCGAAGCGGAACGCACGAACGCCCGATGTGCCAACGAAAACGGTGACGTGGAATCCTCCAACGGACATCTCAAGGATCGAATCGATCAGGCGCTGATGCTGCGCGGCAGTCGGAATTTTGACAGCCGTGAAGCGTACGTCGCCTTCGTGGAAAAACTTGTGAAGCATGGCAACGATCACCGGCGGAAAGAGTACCTCGATGATATGGCTCATCTGAAACGACTTCCGGACAGATGGCTTGATACCGACGACATCGTCAAAGGTGTCCGCGTCGGTCGCAGCAGTACCATCAACGTGCGCACCAATACGTATTCAGTGCCGAGTCGTCTGATTGGGCAACTCGTCAATCTTCGCATCGGCGCAGAACAGATCACGGTGACTCATCACGGTCATTTGATTCAGACGATGCCACGCATTGTCGGTAAGAATCAGGCGGCCATCAACTATCGCCATATTATCGATTCGCTGGTGCGAAAGCCCGGAGCTTTCGCCAGCTATCGGTATCGCGAAGAGATGTTTCCAACAAGCGGTTTTCGCATGGCATGGGACTCGCTGCGAGCCGCTCATTCCGAAAAAGTCGCGGACAAAATATACGTGCATATTCTGGAACTGGCGGCTCGCGAAGGGCAGGATTCCGTCGCCGATGCGCTGCGACATCTGCTGGCGACGGAGCACACGCTGGATATTGAACGCATTCGTAAACTTGTCGTCGATGCGACCAGCATCCCTGCGTCAACCGACGTCCATGTGGAAGCACCTGATTTGTGCGATTTCGATTCTTTACTCACCACGTTCGACAAGGAGTGTCCGGACTATGACCAAAACAGTAACCAACCCAACGACGAAGAAATTCGACATGACATCGCAACTGACGGATCAGTTGAAAGAACTGCGTCTGCCGACGATTCGGGATCAGTTTCAGGAATCAGCGATCCGGGCCGCGACGGAGAATCTGAGCCACCTTGCGTATCTGGCAGAGTTAACGACGCAGGAATGCGAGATGCGAAAGGAAGGCCGCATCAAACGCCTGATGACACGGTCTCAGCTGCCGCCGGGCAAGACATGGGATTCCTTCGACTTCACGCGTCTGCCGTTGCATGTGCTTCGACAGATGGAGACTCTGCGGGACGGATCATTCCTGGACCGTCGCGAGAATATTTTGATTTTCGGAAAACCGGGCTCGGGGAAGAGCCACGCTCTGGCTGCGCTGTCGGAACAATTGATTCTTCAGGGCCGCAGTCTGCTGTTTACGACGTGCAGTTTGCTGGTTCAGCAGTTGCTGATTGCGAAACGAGATCTGCGTCTGCCGAAGCTGATCAAACACATGTCAAGCTTCGAGGGTCTGATCATCGACGACCTCGGCTACGTCCAGCAGAGTCGCGAGGAGATGGAAGTGCTGTTCACACTTCTGGCGGAACGCTACGAACGCGGGAGCGTGCTGCTGACGAGCAACCTTGCCTTCAGCAAATGGGACCAGATCTTCAAGGATGCAATGACCACAGCAGCGGCCATCGATCGCCTCGTACATCACAGCGTGATCATCGAACTGAACGTACCCAGCTTTCGTGTGGAAACGGCAAAGAAGACCAAAACAAAGACTCCACAGTAGACGAATTTGCGAAACCAACCGGGAAATCTAATTGTCGCTAAACCGCACTTCCAATTGTCGCCGAACAAACGTGAATGTCGCCCTTCAAAACGGTGCTTGGGTGACCGGTGGAGATGACCGCAGCACGAATGACATCGTGTCAGGCGCAGGTGCTGTGGTAACGCGATGTCTGACGAAAGTCGCCGCTAATCGAGAAGAGGCCGGAATGCTGCACGAGTGCTCCGCTGGTTGCCCGCATCTGGGGTGTATTGTAGAATGGGACGCCAATGAA
>JANOZG010000540.1:0-1731 GCA_031429275.1 Planctomycetota bacterium | reverse complement strand
CGATATCCGGTACTTGCATAAACCAGCACCTGTGCATCATGATCTGCTTCCGCCAGAGAACAGGTGTATGGCGACTTGTAGATGAATTTCGAATCGGCTCGGCGATCCAGTTGATTCGCCCACCCTGGTGGATTCACACTGTCGAATTCGAGACGATAGAAGTCGCCCGGAACGATTGTCGGCACGTTGCACAGGTCGAAGAATGTTTCGAATCCGAGAGTCCCATCGGACCAGATGGCGTCAGACCAATCGATGCAAAGCGTGCGAGAAAACTTTGCCGCATAGTCGATTGCATGGCTCAAACACTGCAGCCGATCCCCAAATCCAACGTGTGCTTTGAAGAGTAAATAACGAGGCAATTGAATTTCAGAAGCTGGTGATGGACTGCGTGTCTGAATCGATGGACAAGTTGACGGGTTTGGTACATTCAGCAGCAATCTTTGCCGGACCATGTTGAGGCGGCGTTGCATTTCAGCATTTGAAAACCCGAGTTCGTGGATGGTCTCTAAACGTGGCAACGCAGAAGCGCGGCTGTAAAACGAAGAGTATGTTCCAATCAGTTCGAGTTGTTCTAAAACCGATGCCAATATCCAATTCTTAGGAGCGTCGCCGGGCGCAATCAAATCGAACCGACGACACGGCACCAAAAAAGGTTCGCTGACATCTACGGTCCCATTGTGAAGGATCGTTTCACTTAATCTTGTAAGAGCGTCCACGGCCAGGAATCGGCATCCGCAGTCACTCGCCACCCGAGCCAAAGTCGCCAGACGTAGATGCGAAGGATCCTCATCGCAAAGACTTCGCAATTGAAAGATGCTTGCCTGCAAGGCGTTGAAGCGAAGCCGCATCGGAAGCAAAGGGTCGGCGCTGATAGCATACAACTCCAGCACGTCTTCTATTGCAGCCCGAGGTTCTACTGCGATAGACAGTTCCCATTGCGCTGTCATTCGAATGCCGTAGGGCAAATTTGCCAGCGTTGTACGCCAGTGATATCGGTCACGGTTTTCGATCGAATTCCTGGGATCTTGCAATGATTTCTCCGTGGCACCTGGATCATCCGTTTCAAGCAGGAGACCGCTGGCTGCGAGGGTTATCGCACGATCCTGCTTGCAGCAAAACAAATTGAGCAGGTAATTGTCTGGCGGCATAGTACTATCGAAAGGAATCAATAAGTTCAGGGCCGGGACCAGTCGGTAGGATCCGTAGCCGATCCTGGCAAACGCCTCGACGAGATCCAGGTGCAAGTCTTCCCCCGCCTTGACCTCATATAAGACCAACGGCGAATCGTCAGCAAAGAATCGAACTCCGCCTTTCAGGATATTTGCTTCCTCTCCCTCGGCATCAATCTTGATGAAATCGATATTGTTCCAGTTGTAACGATCCATGCAATCGTCCAGCGTCATTAAAGGTACCAGCTCACTGTTGTGACCTGCCGATAATTGATGGATGATCCCGTTGAGTTCGGAGTTCGCATTCAGAGAGATGTGGGCCGTACCTTTCGTATGAGAAATTGCGCTCCGTTCGAGTGTGACATGAGTGAATTCGTTTGCCGCGATTCCCTGGGAAAGCAGGTCAGCGGTTGCCGCGGTCGGCTCAAATGCCCAAACGGCTCCGTGTGGCCCAACTTTGTGAGCCATGCAAAGTGTGTAAACGCCATAGTTGGCACCGATATCGACGACTCTTTGACCAGGCTGCAGAAGACGCCGTACGAACTTGATCTCATCCTCGAAC
>JANOZG010000539.1:0-4758 GCA_031429275.1 Planctomycetota bacterium | reverse complement strand
TGCCGCAGCCGCTTTCGCCACGAATCAGAACGCTGGCGTCGGTCTCAGCAATCAGTGCGAGGCGTTCCCTCAAGTCAACGACACTGGACGTTTCGCCAATCAGCGTCTGCTCTTCACTCAGCTGTTCTCGCAGTGTCCGGTTTTCACTGCGAGCCTGCGCCAATCCCGTCTGCAGTGAATCGCGTTCCTGCAATTGCATGAGCGATACTGCCAGCTGATTCGACACGGCCAGCGTAAATTCCAGGTCGTGTTTGTCGAGCGGGTTGTCGGGATTTGTTGAATACAAATGAATGAGACCAAGAACGCGATCCGGTGCGATAATCGGCGCACAGATTACGCTCATGGCTTTCATTTCGCCGAGACTGTCGAAGAACGACAACTGGTTATGGTCACCTACGTCGCGGGCAAGAATCGCTTCTCGCTTTGACAGGACGACTCGAGACAAATTATCGGACACGCGTCGGTACGGCAGATCTTTGCGGCTATCGTAAGCAACGACCTGAAGATCTGCCGGAACTGGTTTCGGCGAGGCATCGGGGCTGGCGAGAAGTATCGCGGAGATACTGGCGACGGTTTCGCGAGCAAGATTTGCAAGTACAACTTCCGTCAGTTGCTGCCGCGTTCTTGCGGTTCCCATTTCCAGGCCAAGTCGGTAGAGCTTGGCAAGTTCAGATGCATGATTTGCATCCGCGCGTTGTCCGTTACTGGTGCTCAGAAACTCAGGCATGGCTGTCCGATGCAGGATACTGGGTTCCTGAACAACATCGACAGCCGTTGCGGTGGCAGATGTTACCTGATCTGCTGGTGTTGCGAGATCCGGTGGAGTGAACTGAGTCGATTCCAGATTGGTTGTAAATGCCAGACGGCAATCACCAATGCCGATGACGTCTCCTGATTCGATGGTCGTGTCGCCCGATACACGATGTCCGTTGATGTTTGTTCCATTGCGACTTCCCAGATCACGCACTCGCCATTCGCCGGCAGAGTGGAAGACTTCGCAATGATTGCGGCTGCAGGCATCGTCCTGCAGCACGATGCGATTGGTAGCCGATCGACCGATTGTCGTGACCTGACCGTGTCGCAATCGAACAACGTCTCTCCAGATCGCTCCATCCCATGTGAGCAGAAAAGCAATTTCGTCGTTGGATGGAACTTGTATTTGTGATTCGGCCATGGTGTGTAGAATCTGAGCAGCAAAAAGAGAAGATATCGAACTTGCGAATCACGCAATTTCGTGTGTGCGATAGTTTGAAGTACTCAGCACAGATTTTCTACTGATCGGACGCCGTGTGTTCGAAAGATCATGTCTAATGTCGGTGGTTTCTGCCGGAAAGGACGTTGCCGCTTGTTGCAATCTGCGACCAGTTCCACGTCGATGAGAGGGTGGCGCCTACGCCTTGAGCGTAAGTCCGCTCTTGTGGTTCGCCTTGCGGCAATTAGAAAAATCCTCTTTGTCCGCGAAGACCTGCAGAAATTCGAAACTGCACCCCAGAGACATTCAGGCGGCAGCGAAGTTGCATCTGTTACTCAGAAGTCTTACTGTGCGGGGCTGTCTGGGAAACCCTGACGTCTTTCTTCAAGGTTATAATATGCTTCGTCAATGTTTATTTTTTCCTGGCCTTCTTTCGAGCCTGTTAATGGTCAGTCAGGCTGAAGCCCAGAACTGGCCTCGTTTTCGAGGCGAGAACGGGGCAGGTAACAGCGATCTCAAAGGTATCCCATCGACTTGGGCGGACGATGATTATGCCTGGAAGATCGAATTGCCAAATGTCGGCCATTCCTGTCCAATCATCTGGGATAAGACACTGTTCGTTACATCTGCTACGGAAGGTGGTGCGGAACGATTTGTCCATTGCATCGATGCTGATACGGGAAAAGAACGCTGGCAGAAATCGCTCAAGCTGAATGAAAGCAAGAAGCATCAGAAAAACAGTTGGGCATCCAGTACGCCCGTGACTGATGGCACGCGAGTTTACGTAATGTTCGCCGACGACGCGCGACAGTTTGCTATTGCATGGGACTTCAAGGGCCGGGAAGTCTGGCGCAAGGAACTTGGATCGTACGAGAGCGAACATGGACTAGGTGCATCACCAATTCTGCAGAACGGACTGCTGATTGTTCCGAACGATCAGGTCGGTCCGAGTTCTCTCATCGCGCTCAATGCGGAGACCGGTGTACCACTGTGGCAGGTTGAACGCTTGCCAGGGAAAACGTCTTATTCGACGCCGATGATTGTCCCAAACGGTGATCGTGGACAACAAATTATTTGCCTGAGCGAATCAAATGGGATTGCTGGTATTGACTTGCAGACGGGAAAGCTCAACTGGCAAACTCCAAAACTTCCACTGCGAACGGTGGCCTCGCCCGTTGCATCAGATGGTCTGGTTTTCGCGATCTGTGGGGAGGGAGGGAGCGGGAAGTATTTTGCCGCTGTGCAAACTGATCCAACTGTCAGCGACGAATCACGAATCGTCTTTGAACGCAAGTTAACGCTGCCGTACGTGCCCTGCCCTGTGGTTCATAACGGAATGCTATTCCTGTGGGGTGACAAAGGTATTCTGGTGTGTCTGGAACTTCCGACCGGGAAAGAACTCTGGTCGCAGCGAATCGATGGCGGTTTCAGTGGTTCACCGATCTGCATTGACAATCGAATATACTGCGTCGCGGAAAATGGCGAAGTCGTCGTCATTCGTGCGGCCGATCATTTCGAATTACTCGGACGCACGCCTCTGGGCGACGATTGCCATTCCACGCCAGCGGTGGCGAACGGACATTTGTATCTGCGGACGTTCCGGCACTTGATGGCGATTAAGGCTCAACCTTCAGTGAACGAGTAATACTGCAGTTTTCCTGCATATACCCGGGAGGCAATTCGCTGGATCTCTCGATTACAATCGCAGAATATGTTTGTTATTACAATCGCAAAATGTGTTTGTTAACATGCGACAACGTTGCTCAAATGGGTTGATTTTTGAGGCCGTAGGTACAAAAAACTTTCGAGGCATTTTGCGATGAACGGTGCATGGCCAGGTGGTGCTTGTCCACAATGCGGTGATGACATGCCCGCACGGATTGTTCATTGTCGGTCGTGTCGCGCTTTGTTGAATTCAGAGCTGACAGAAGACAGCATCGAGATTCCTCAGTTTGTCCCCCTGCCGGAGCTTGCCGTGATCGCTGCTGCGTCGCCAAAAGGTCACTATGTTGGTTGTCCTGGATGTAACCAGGAGTTGCGGATTCATACGAAATATCGGAATATGAAAGTTCAGTGTAAGCACTGCAACATCCCGTTCACATATGCGCCGACGGTCGTTGTTCACGCCTTTTACGCTCAGTGTCCGCATTGCCATGAAGAACTGCGTGCGTCGATGAAATATGTTGGGCATAAAGTTGTGTGTAAGCATTGTGCTGGACACATTCAGCTATTACCTGAAACGCCATAACTCAACATACGAATCGCCGTTTATCAATGAGCCATGACGACTCTTTTCCAGCCAGCCGTTCGGCACTCTCTGTTGTTGTGCCGGTCTTTAACGAACAGGAAAGTCTGATTCAACTGATCGATGAACTGAAAGCCGGCATTGGGAGCTCAGTGGCGAGCTTCGAAATCATACTTGTTGATGATGGCTCCACGGATGATTCATGGCGTTTAATCATGGAGTTGTCACAGGCTGCATCTGCGGTTAACGCCCCTGACAGTCGCGTGCCTGTTTCAGGAATTCGACTGCGCCGCAACTTTGGCAAAGCTGCGGCTCTAACCGCCGGTATGAAGATTGCTACTGGCGAACTCATACTGATGCTGGATGCCGATTTACAGGACGACCCGGCAGAATTTCCAGAGCTATTAAGGCAGATTCACGCGGGATTTGATGTCGTGAACGGTTGGAAAGAGCGACGTCTTGATCCATGGCACAAAGTTTATCCCAGCAAGGTCTTCAACTGGATGGTTGGAGCCATGTCTGGTTTGAAGCTGCATGATCATAATTGTGGACTGAAACTCTTTCGTTCCGAAGTTGCCCGTGAAATTCGAATCTATGGGGAACTGCATCGCTTCATTCCAGTGCTTGCTCACGCACGGGGATTCAAGGTTGCTGAAGTTGCTGTCAACCATCGTCCTCGACAGCATGGTCATTCAAAATATGGAGTGCGGCGTTTTCTGCGTGGACTGCTCGACCTCTTGACGGTCACGTTTCTGACGGGATTTGGTCGCAGCCCGCTGCACGCGATGGGAAGCGTCGGGTTAGGATTTTTCACTCTCGGAATGCTGGGTTTGGGATACTTGAGTCTGATCTGGATCGCCAATCAGACGGGCATGATCGCGGGCCCCAAACCGATCGGCAATCGGCCTTTGCTCGCCTACTCAATCGCGGCTTCGCTGCTTGGTGGCCAGGCTCTGTCTTTGGGACTGCTTGCGGAGCTGATCGTGGCAAATACCACTCGTCATTCGGATAGCTACAGCGTACGTGAAACAACCGTGTGACGTGGACCCCAGGGCGCTAGCCGATTCAATCGCAGACAATTGGCAGGCACTTCAGGCTGAATTAGATTTGGGGTTCATTCAATTCTTGACGGCAGCAGGTCGATAGCGATAAAGTAATTTCATTCGAAGTTACTGCGGTCATCGGCAGTCAGCTTCACCCCGCTCCGCTCGATACTTCCCACCTCGCAAACGTCTACACCAAGGTCGCTGCCATGCTCACAATTCTCGGACAATCGAGCCATTCTCAGCGAGGTTTCTGCGACGGTGTTTCTCGCCGCAAC
>JANOZG010000538.1:0-3365 GCA_031429275.1 Planctomycetota bacterium | reverse complement strand
CTTTACTCATGCTCGGCGATTCTTCTGCCTGCAACGCGGTGACTGACGTCAACACCACGGTGATCAAGAGTGTCAGTTTATGATTACATTACATGGCCACTTCTTTCGTATGTCTTCGTGTTGCACCCACTGGATGTTCTTCCCGCGGGTACAATCTCATCTGACAGTCGCCTTATCATCGAAGAAGCAATTGGGATAGTCCGAGGCGTGGCCTTTGGCTTCTCGCTTCTTTATGGCCGTCACTTCGGTTTTCAGACGCTGAAGGTTGTCGGCATCGAGCAACGGATCACGGGTCTGCATGCGCCATGCGGAAAGTTGCTGTTTGAGTTCACTCAAGGCTTCAGCGTGCTCTGGTGATTCGGTGAGATTTTGAAGCTCGAAGCGATCCGCCTGCAGATCGTAAAGCTCGTATTGCGGCGGACGTTCCATGATTGCATAAGCCGCACGAATTTGAAGTGACGCCGCCGCAACTTGCCGTTGAAGTCCTCCTACAAAACCGTGGTGCCCTCGTGCGACAGCGTCGGTTTCGAGCTTTCGAAACGTATCGGCATACCCCGGGTTCACTTCATCAGGAAGCAGACACTCTATAAGCTTGTAACGATCCGTGCGGACACTTCGTTGGGGAGAGAAATTGGCCGCGGCGTGAGTATGGAACTCGGCAAGAAGATGCGTGCGCCATTCGGTTGTTGCACCCTGAAACAGCGGTTGCAGATCGCGACCAGGAAAATCGGCCAGAGCATCCGTAGCGGTGCCAGGCTGGTTCATACCGGGAATGCGAATAATGAGCGGGACGTGAGTATCAAGCTCGAAGTTCGTGTCCTTGCACCAATGATCGGCCTCCCCCAGCGAGTAACCGTGATCGCCCAGCAACACGACGATGGTATTGTTTTCCAATCCTTATTGTTGCAGCGCATCAAGCAGCTTGCCGATTTGAGCATCGGGAGCGAAAACGGCTCGCTCCCCAAATGCCATTTGCCGATGTTCGCCGTGCGATGGCCACCTTGGCGCAGCGCCTCGGCCAGCGTGACTTCCTCCACGGGCAATCCGCGCACGAAGCGTCCCTCACAAAGTTTCGCTTTGGGATTCCAACGGCCGGACGGTAGCCAATCGCTGCGCAGGAACCGCGCCGGATATTTTCCGGTCAACAGCGCCGCACGTGTTGGCGAACAGACAGCGCAGGCCGCATAGCATCCGTGAAACGGAGGCCTTCATCTGCGAGTCGATCGATATTCGGCGTCTGATAATACGTGCTGCTCCGGCATCCAAGATCATGCCAACCGAGATCGTCAATCAGGAAGAGGATGACGTTGGGAGTTGCCGGAGGTGTGGGCGTATCTGCGGCATAAAACGCCGTCAGCGGTGAGAGCAGCAATGCGGATAACGTTGCAATCAAATGGGTGGGGGAGAGGAGGTGTTTCATGTTGAACACTATGGAAGTATTGGCTTGGCGAGAGTCAATTGTCTTGACTCTGTTTTCGCTTTTTGCGTTGGATGGCTTTGTCATCGGACGGCTGTGTGGGCGCAGGCTTGGCAGCCGGTTTGCCATCCAAATAGTAGTCGAAGTAGTTCGCCGCCGCGTTACTAAGCGAGGCGCTTTCCACACCTGGCGGCTGTAATTTCGCGCCCCAGAGCTTGAGCTTATCGCGAAGTCGGCCTGCGATGTCAGGATGCTGGAGGAGCAGGTTCTGTTTCTCGCCTGGATCGGCTTCGAGGTCGAACAGATATTCGCGAGGCCCACCACGGAGCAGCTTCCATTTTCCCTCGCGAATGGCGGATTGCCCAGTCCAGCGCCAATAGAGATGCTCGTGCGGGGCCGCTTTGTTTTGTCCGGTGAAGAAGGGAATCAAGTTCACGCCGTCGAGTTCGCCCGGCTGGGGCTGAAGTCCGGCCATAGCCACCGCTGTGGCCGCCACATCGAGCGAGATAACCGGATGAGCAAACACCTGCTCGCCGGGGATCGTACCCTTCCAATACGCCAGCCACGGCGTGCGAATGCCACCTTCACACAGTGTGCCTTTTTCGCCGTTCATCGGTTCGTTGAGCGAACCGTCCCAGCCGCCAGCGTCGCCATTGAGCGGCGAATCCACTTTGTGAATCTTCAAAGGAGCGCCGTTGTCGCCCATCACAAAGATCAGGGTGCGTTCCTCAAGCTTGTGCTCGCGTAAGGTAGCCATAATGCGTCCCACGCCATCGTCTACGGCTGAGAGCATGGCCAGTGCTTGCCGACGCCGCTCAGGCATTTCGCCGGGAAAACGCGACGTGTATTTCGGCGGTGCATCGAGCGGAGTATGCGGTGCGCGCGGCGCAAGATAAAAGAAGAACGGCTGGTCCACGTGGCGTTTGATAAACGCGCAGGCAAAATCGGAGATCACGTCCAGGTGATATCCGCCCCCGCGCTGTTCTGCGGGCGGCACGTCCTTGCCGTCCAGGTTCATATTCCAAAAGCCGGGCGCGTTGCTGTGCTTAAAGAACATCTTGTCAAAGCCATGCTCCGCGACATTCTTGCTGTCGCTCAGGTGCCACTTTCCCGCCATGCCGGTCACATAGCCAGCGTCCTTAAGGCGCTCGGCAATTGTCCGCTCGGCAGCGAAGGGTTCAACCGATTCGCCATTGGCCTCGACACCAAAGCGGTTTTGGTATCGGCCACTCAGGAGTCCGGCCCGCGAAGGCACGCACTGCGGCGCGGTCACGTAGCCGCATTGGGCACGAAGTCCACCTGCCGCCAATGCGTCGAGATTCGGCGTGCGGATGTCGTTTCGCACTCCCTGCGCCCCGAGGTCTGCCCATCCGTGATCGTCGGTAAAGATGACGATTATATTGGGCTGGCTTGTTCGAACAGTCGATTGTGCTCGCACATCGCAGACAGTTATCAACAGAATCACTAACCAAGCGAATGTCGCCGAAAGTGTTCGAGACGCTGGCAGCAGTTCGGCGCGAAGAAATAGGTGAATGGGGTTGAAACGCATTCGGCAAAAAGAGGTGCGGCAAGAAATCAGAACGCGTTCGCTTCCTCTTATCATTTTGTAAAACATCTTTTTGCTCATTCTCATACACCGGTTACTCCTCATTCGAGTCGATCCTCTTTTCGCTACTCTGACACTGAGCGGAAGATAACCTGACGTCGGAGTGAAATTCCTTCGTCGATAGACTATTTCTATCATTACGGGTGCCCCTGCAGGAGCATGGAGAATTCGGGAGAATTCCCGGCGCACAGGATTTCTGGCGAAATCTACTGCGAAGTGCGGACAGGATTCTTGGCGAAATCCACTTTAGGAACGATACACGCAACATTTGCGAGTGATTCGGAGTAAGAGGTTATCGACTCAGACCGACGCGGCGGCGAGCGAGCAGGCAGGCTTCTCCGG
>JANOZG010000537.1:0-14124 GCA_031429275.1 Planctomycetota bacterium | reverse complement strand
ACATCGGCTTCATTTTTCAACAGCACAATTTGCTGCCGTTCATGACGGCTCGACAGAATGTGGAGCTGATGTTTCAGTTGCATCCCGAAATCAGTCGAACGGAAGCTGCAAAAAAAACTGTTGAGATCTTGACCAGCGTCGGGCTGGGAGACCGGCTGGACTATCATCCCGCGCGACTCTCCGGGGGTCAGAAGCAACGTGTCGCCGTCGCTCGGGCACTTGCAACGAATCCCAGTTTAATTCTGGCCGACGAGCCAACCGCAGCACTCGACAGTCAGTCTGGCCGCGATGTTGTAACCTTGCTGCAGGAGCTGGCAAGGTCTCACAAGACGCCGATTCTGATGGTGACTCACGATCCACGCATTCTGGACGTCGCCGATCGCATCATCAACATGGAAGACGGCCGAGTTCATTCAGTGGCCAAGTAGTTGTCGCGGCCCGTATCATCTTTGGATCTCACCATCTTTCAACCAAGGTGAATCGAATTGAATAGGGATGCTACAATTCTTAATAACTGAAAACCTGCCGCTTGAAACTCTTCGACTCAATACACCCGCAGTCCTGTTGAGTAACTTGAAATGCCATACGAAAATCACTTTCAGCACCAGCAGTATCCCACGGCACCCGCGATTGAACCCGTTCTGAAAATGCTGAACGCGGACAACGCGGCCGAGACCGATTTTTCGAAACTGCACACAGCACTCAAAATTGGCCGCGTCATCCTGGTCCATGGCACGTTTATGGGAGACGATCCGTTTGGTGTTGCGGAGACTCTGAAGTCAGTCGCTGAATCTGTGCCGCTGCTGGCAGGACAACTGAATCGACTGGCTGAAGCTTCGCTGGAAAAAACTCGCCCGTTTACAACGTCGCTGACAGGTGATGTCGGCAACTATCACGAACCATATTGTGAACGGTTTCAGGAACTCGTTGGAGACGATCCGCAGATTGAGCTCTTTGGCCCAACGTGGACGGGGCAAAACCATCATCTGGCCCGCGCTGATCTGGCCGTGCGTCTGTTGCATCAATTACTCGTAAAACCTCTGCTGCCTGATCAGAATGTTCTGCTTTGGGGACACTCTCATGCTGGAAATGCGTTCGCTCTGCTGACCAATCTGCTGGCGAATCATAAGCCCAGTGTGCAGCAGTTCTTCGAAGCGGCAGCACAGGATGGAGTGCTTCACTGGGATGATGTTCGCAACAATCTGCGACTTGCAGCATCTCCACATCCACTTGCCAAACGCATCAACATCGCAAGCTTTGAAACTCCCGTGCGTTATGGCTGGGACAATGCTGGCTATGATCGATTAGTGCACGTGACTTTCCATCGTCCGTACGATGAAGCCGCGCCGACCATGGCGAAACCGCTTTTCCCACCACACTCAGCTGCTGATCTGGCGAGTGCCAGGTGGGGCGACTGGGTTCAGGCTTTTGCGATCGCCGGGACGGACGTTTCGACGATGCCAACGCGGACAATCAACCAAAATCTTTCTGTTGTACTCGAATCAAATCTGCCTGAGCCGCAACACGGTCTGGACACGCGCTTGATCATGCCCAAAAAAGTCCGCGACACTTGCGTCCGTTGGAAAGCAGGCACGAGATGTCATGCCGATGGACGCAATTATCTTGTAGACTATGAACCCAGCGGTGATTTGTCGGTCATCGGTCGTCCGCTTGAACTTAGTCTTCTTGGCCACGGCGTCGCCACGACAGTTCGCTGGCTGCCTGCGCATTTGAAGTTGATCCTCGACGCCATGCTGACGTAAACCGTGACTGTGTTTTTAACACCGGCCCGCTGCAAGGCTAAGCCAGGGCATCCGCACAATTCAAACATCGTTTCAGAAACCAGGACTTTTGAGAGCCGAAAAACTTTGGGCAGAAAAATGGCAGCAATCGTTTTGCCCAAAATGTTCCTGCCCAAAAACATGTTTCAAAATCAGCGTAATGCGGGTTGAAGATTTTGGCGGCTTCAAAACTACCCTGGATTCACCCCCAAAATTCCTTCAGTTGCTCATACTCCGCCACACCAAGCGGAAACTTCTTGCTGAAGTCATGTTCCTGCACGCCAGCGAATTCCCGGAGAGCGAGGTGAATATGTTCGGGCCGCACACGGATGCCTTTCTCCTGATCAATCGCAAGCGTTTGAGGATTAATCGGCACGAGTTGTTGCTTTTCGTCCGTGGCACCGATGACGCGATTTCCAGAGATGCCCGGGCCGAGAAACATGATTGATCCGATCGACCAGTGATCTTTGCCATTGCCGTTGTTGTAGTTTGGCGTGCGGCCCATTTCACTTTGAATGATGACGACCAGCTTATCCCGAATCTGAAGTGCCTCCGCCTTCCGCAGCAGGTCATCAATGCCCGCCAACAATTCGGGAATCAACTTCATTTGATCAACGTCGTTGTTGTTGTGACTGTCAAATTGACCAATCGACAGATTCGCTGAAATGCAGACACCAGCCTTGAATGCCGCCAGCGCGATGTCGTTCTGTTGAGCGAGGCGTTCTTTGGATTGTTCCTCAGGAATGTACGGGACGACTCGCTGCAGCGCTTTGGAATTTGTCTGTGCCGCATAAAGCATGCTCTGACTGCGTTCGACGCGTGGCAGACGAGCATCCGAAACGCGGGCTTCGAATTGCTGCTCCAAAGTTCGTTCAATGCGATCGGATACAAATTCATCCTGATAGGGATGCGTGCCGCCTTCAACATAGTCAGCTCTGGCCAGCAGTTTCAGCGACTGCAGATACGGAACTCGTGACATGGGAACAAGATTGCCGGTCGCTGAGTAATTGCCAAATGTCAAGAATGCCAGTGGCGCTTCGGCTCCATGACAAGCGGCGACCAAAGCTGGAAATGTGGGATACGCGAGGCTATCGAGCTTTCCTGTCGCCATATACCGCGCACATGGCGTGTGATTGTTGACGGACAGATCCAGACCATTCAGAACCTGCAATTCCGGTCCGTACTTCGTGAAGAAGTCTTCATTGCTCATCCCGCTCTCGACGTGCTTTGCCGTGGGAGCATATTTCAGGTCGCCAGCGGTGAGGATATCGCCAGACTGATACAGTCGATTGATACCATCGACGCCTTTCGGATCCATCAGATATGTCGTGTCCCAACCTCCCGAGGCATTGAAGACGACGTAATATGGGCCGGGATAGCCGGCGGACTCCGTTTTTTCTTCGGCCGCTCCTGCGAACGTTCTCCATCCGACGGGCGCGGCAAATCCAAGCCCGGCAAGGCTGCACTGTCTAAGAAACGTGCGACGTGACATGATTCGACCTCTACTGTTGTCGGGGCGATTCGGTCCGATTGGGCATGCAAACAAGTATGGCCGCCAGCAGTGCCAGTGAAATGTGGATTTCATTCACAGTCGCTGATCGCTCGTGTAGCATAATAAACTCAGGACCGCGGACCTGGCCCGGAGGCGTTATCGCTTTTTGCAATGGCAAATAGACTTCCATGTAGTCGTACGCAGCGATACCGGCGGACAAGATGCAAAGCGTGAGGGAGGCCATGAGTCTGATGCGATTTTCTCGCTTCGCGGTGGCTGCTGCAATGGTGGTCGCGACAATCGATATGCCCAGACAGTATGTTCCAAACTGGTAGTACAATGGAAACCTTACTGTCGCCAGGCGATCTTTCGTTGCGGAATCAAACTCCGGCCGCCGCTGTTCGGCGACGCTTGTAATCACGAACAATGCAGCCCCGCCGATCCATGCGACAAGAAACAAACGGGCTATCGTCAGAAACAATGCGTGTGAAATACGATTCAGCGCGGACACAGATATTCGGCCTTACAGAGACTTTAACTTCAGAGGCGGCATGAATTTACCGGCGACTCAGCGATCTCGCCGCGTCAAACGAATCAATCAACATTCTATCGGATTAACATCGCATCGCCATAGCTATAGAATCGATATCGCTGCTCAACTGCTTTTCGATAGGCCTCCAACGTCAAGTCGTAACCTGCCAGGGCTGCGACCAGAACCAGCAATGTCGAACCAGGCAAGTGAAAGTTGGTCAACAGTCGATCCACAACTTGAAACTGATAGCCGGGGCGAATAAACAGTCGCGTACGGCCCTCCCACGGTTCAATTCGACCGCAGTGAGCGAACGCCGATTCCAGCGTCCGAACAGATGTCGTCCCAACGGCAGTGACCATGCGGCCTCTCGACTTTGTTTGCTGAATCAACTGACACGCACCGTCCGAAAGACGGCACCATTCATCGTGCATGAGGTGATCAGACAGACGCGCACTTGTCACCGGCCGAAACGTACCAATCCCGACGTGCAGAGTGACTTCGGCAGACCCAATGTCTCGATCGCGACAGTGCTGCAATAACTCCGGACTGAAATGCAGCCCGGCAGTTGGTGCCGCAACCGCGCCGGGTTGTGATGCAAAGGCAGTCTGGTATCGAATCTGATCGTCTGCATCTGCAAGCTTACGCCCCATATATGGCGGCAACGGAAGACTTCCGAACTCAGTAAGAATCTCCAGCGTTGAACGAGTATCAGAAACTTCGACATGCCAGCTGCCGTCATCCAGTTTTTGTTTGAGCGTCAGGAGTAACTCAGACCCCGGAGATTCATGATTCACATCCATCCCATCGATGGTTGACTCATAATACGCGCGACGAACGGTGATCGTTTCACCGGGAGTTAAACGACCTCGCGTGTCGCAGAGGATCGTCCATTCACCGACGGCAGACTGTTCGACAAACAAACCTTCCCAGCGTCCTTGCGTGGCTGTGCGAAAACCAAAAAGTCGAGCCGGAAGAACTTGTGTGTTGTTAAACACCAACAAGTCCTGCGGATCGAGCAACGAAGGCAGCTCACGAATATGCGAATGCTCAATCGTGCCACTTCGGCGATTCACAACCAGCAGTCGTGAATCATCGCGCTTTGAGGCTGGGCGAGATGCTATGAGTTCCGTCGGCAGTTCGAATTGCCATGATGAAAGCTCATCAAGGTCTGGGTTTGACATGGTGAATTTTTGCACAACGAAACATGAACAGCAACGCTGATGCCGGGGATCGGAATGATTCGCGTGTGACAGCGGTTTTTGCAGGTGTGGGATAGATCTTACCGGGTGATAACCCGTAGATGTTTTTCAGACTCAGAGCGTACGAATGCAACAAGTGTGGCTTATCTCGGTACATATCTGTTACGAACTGACAGCACTTGTTCATGGTCTGAAATAGCGCCCGACGACATCACTCAAAACGTCATGGCCTAAGTAGAAAGGTTCGACGTTTTGGTGGATTTCGAACTAGATTTTGGCTTCGAGGAGAAAACTCGGTCTCCTGAAAATTGAACAGGAATTCTCGTCAGCCGCTCACTTGAGCAACATCGTTTGGCATTTGCTGGGAGGCTGTTCATTCATCGGGAATTCAGAAAAGCTATCTGCAATCGGCGAACCTTGCGAGGAATGCGGTGTTCTGATTGGCATGGGCTTTGCGTTGGTCTGAGACGGGGAATGGGATCATCGAGTGCAGATTCCTTCAGGATGCGAGAGATGTTGCGAGAAACTGAAAATCTTATGGCTGAATCGCCCAGAGCGTTCAGCGTGGAAATCCTCCTGAATCGTCCGGCTGGCCGACGTCTGCCAGCTTTGCAGGCGGTGACGGCGCAACAATCAGGCAAGACTATACGCAATACGGGTTCTTCATGTCCGCTTAAAGACAGCCGAGCAGACCTGACGACGCCGGTTACCAGCAGTTCTGAAAACAACCTGTGCTTCCGGCAGTGGGCGCAGATCGCCTGCGGCATTCGGCAGCGGATGGAAGCAATCTCTGCATGTCTGGATGATGTCTTCCGCAAGCGTGCCGTTCCCGACGCATTGCTTGGTAATCCATCGGCGTGCAAAATGCTTGAAAATCTGGTCGGTCAGATTGGCCCGGTTTCACGCAATTCAATTTCATGGGGATGGCTGGCATCGACAGATCTTTACATGGGTCGCGACGGACGGATAACAGTCGTTGACCAAAACCTGTCGGTCCCCACCGGCCTTGAACTTCTTACCAGACTGGTCGACCGTTCCCGCACCCTGTCAATCAGCGCGGTGAACGATCTAAACCGGTGGTTGGCGGATTCCGTCGCGAAGGCCGGTTTGGCAATAACAGATGGTACCGCCGTTGTGCTGGACCCCTGTCGCTATAATCCCACAATTCGTGAAAATGAATTCCTGGCTCGCACAGTCAATTCTCCGATCGTTCAGGCTGGAGATTTGGTTGTTCGAAACGGAGTTGTCGAACTCGTTGCCGGAATGAAGCGAACCAGAGTCCACACTATTGTTCGACGTGTTGATGATGATCTGTTGGATCCAAATTGTTTCAGACCGGACTCATTGGTTGGCATACCTGGCCTCTGCAAAGCATGGCGAGACGGAGCGGTCAATGTTGTGAATCCGCTTGGCAGTTGCATCGCGAACACCCTCAGCTTCATGAACCTCGTGCCTGCTATGATTCGTGAATATCTCAACGAAGAGCCGGAACTGGAAATCAAAGCTTCAGAAGAATGCACTGCAGAGACTTCGGTTCAGCAGCTGACAAAGACTCCCCGCCAATTCGCCGTACGAACAAACGACCCGATGCACCTCGCGCGACCTTTTTTCGGCAACACAGCAACAGCCTCCGAAACGGCATCTATGATCAACGCTGTACGCCGCGATCCGGGAAAATTTGTCATGCGTTCTTTGCTGCCAGATGCCGATCAAGGTGGCTTCAATCTGAGAGTCTTCTCCAGCATGGGCAAGGGCTTCTTTATGCCACTCTGCGGTATTGGACGCGAGTGTCAGGCGGACGGAGGAGCAACACTCGCGATCAACGAAGATCCTTCCACACGCTTCGTGGGGTGAAGCACAGCTTTTGCCGCAATTGTGGACGCAAGAGTCTGATCAACTACAATCAGACCTGCAGGGACGAGGATGATCTGCGACCGAGGGGATCTCAATGCCGGAATCGTTTGCTCTAATACAATCTGTTCGGGCAGTGAGTTTATAGCCCCCAGATTGTTGATTTAGTCCCGTGACTTCCCCTCAAGGACATCTAAGGCCTTGCCACCTGTGAATTCCGAGTAGATCTCGTGGCTCACGGGTGCTTTGAAGCGACGGGGCGTCCCCGCAGGCATATGAATCCAGTCATGCCACTGTCATGCGTTCCAGTTTCATCTGTTTCTATCATCCATTAGAACCTACGTCATCCCATGCACGACCAACGACGAGAATACAGCGCGCCTCCGATCGACGAGAGCAGCCTTTCGGACAGTCCGTTTCTGCAATTCGAAGAGTGGTATCAGGCCGCTGTCAAGGCTGAGCTACTGGAACCGAACGCCATGGTCGTAGCAACAGTTGATGAACGTGGCCAGCCGACTCAAAGAACCGTGCTGCTAAAGTCATTTGACACCGACGGATTCGTCTTCTTTACGAATCAGGAAAGCCGTAAAGCAAAACATATCGCGAAGAATGCTCGAGTGTCATTGCTGTTTCAATGGTTGCCTTTGCAGCGCCAACTCGAGATTGAAGGCGTTGCTCAAAGAGTGTCTGTGATCGAGTCCATGAAGTATTTTGCATCGCGACCACGAGGCAGCCAGTTAGGAGCGTGGGTGTCACAGCAAAGCACAGTGATCACATCTCGCAGTTTTCTGGAAATGAAGCTGGCGGAACTCAAACAGAAGTTTGCCAACGGTGAAGTTCCCTTGCCATCATTCTGGGGCGGCTATCGCATTGTTCCGGAACGCATTGAATTCTGGCAGGGACAGCCAAACCGCCTTCACGATCGATTTGAATACCTGCGTCAGCCCGACAATACCTGGGTTCGTCAACGATTGTCACCGTAGAAGAAACTGTGAGGCGAGATCATTGCTTCTTCCGCAGCACAAACACGGCGTCTCCCAGTTCGTCGGTTAAACGAAATGGTTCGGACAGGTCGTAACAGAAGTCATAGACGCCGAGCAATTGGAACTCACGCACAGATCGCAGCAGTTTGCGAAACTGGTCAGCTCGATAGATGCGGAGACGATGGTCCGTTGAAGTTCGAATTATGCGAGTCGGCGTCGTGACTTTCAGGCTGAATCGCACCGTTTCGATCCGGGTTTGTCGACTGAAATCGAGGACTCGAATCGTGGTTGTAACCCGAGTTTTTCGATGCTGAATCGTCCAGCGTTCACAATCAATCTCAGCAGCATCCGGCGGCAATAAATGAAAGCCGAGGACGTAGAACCCGTTCGGCTTCAACGCTGCTGCGACACAACGCAAGTGATCCAGAGCTGACTGCTCACTTGTGAGGTGTCGAAACGTATTGACCAGACAGTGAGCTAAATCGACTTGTGCTGGAAGTCGGAAGTCTGCCATGTCTCCGCAGATGACACACGCAGGTAAGCCACTGCGTTTCAGACGGCGTTCAGTCCAGGTGACACAGTCAGGATTGAGGTCTATCGCCGTGACAGAATGACCACGTTTCGACATTTCCAAAGTCTGTCGACCGCCTCCGCAACCAAGTTCCAGAATGGACTTTGTTGGTCGAGTACCAAACTGCTTTGCGACAGCTTCCAGGAAATCAGCTTCCGGAATGGTTTCGTCACTAAATGCAAGATCCCAGTATCCGGGAAGGTCGTAGCAGTCGCGAGTTGAAGGAGTCATATGGCGACAGTCGGACAGAAATTCCGGGCCAGCGGAGCGACGTTAGCGTCTTATCTGTGCCTACTTGTCATCGTCGTCGTCATCAAATCCGCCGTCAAAATCATCGGCGTCTTCTTCCAGGGCGTCTTCTTCGAAGTACGCTTCACCATCGTCTTCTGAAGATCCATCTGCCATTTCTTCGTAGTCAGATTCTTCTTCGTCCCCGTCCACCTCATCTTCGTCGGCAACAGCTGGAGCCTTTCCGCCCTTGGCTGGAGCTTTGCCACCCGTTGCAGCAGATGCTAACGGCAGGGAGCCGGCTCCAGCGGTTGCCGCTGCGCCTTCAAATCCGGCGGCCGGGTAATACAGCCACAGAAACAGTGGCAACGCTGCAAAAAACACACTGCCCAGCAAACTGATGACAAAAATTGTCCAGACTACCGCACCAGCGCTGGATTGATCTGCCAGCAAATATCCAAGGCTAAAAAGCATCTTCACCAATAGCCCTGTCGCTGGAATCGCGGCAAGAAACGCCAAAGCTAGCAATTGTTTTTTTGACATGTCGCGTGTCTCAGATCTGGACAAGGGCGGCTTAATATACCGACAAAAGCGATGCTTCCTAAGCCTGTAAACTCGACGTCAAACGACGAATTTCCAAACACGATCGGCATCTGCAGAAAGTTATCGGCATCGTACGACGACTCGTTCACGTCTCGCAACGTTCCTCCTGAGACTTTAGCAGATTTGCGGACGAGTCGGGGGAATAGGCGTGATGATTCGGCTGGCTTCCCGGCTGGTTGGAGTGTTTTTTGTGTTCACTGGCGAGCGACCGTGATTTTCCTAAAGTACCAGCTGTAACGATGATATCGATATTTCCACAACGCGGACCTGACCATGACGACGTTTCTTGAACACGCAGCTGCAGAACTACAATCCATCCGAGATCAGGGGTTGTTCAAAGCGGAACGCACGATTGATTCGCCGCAGCAGACTGACATCAGACTTCAGGATCGACGTGAAGTGCTGAATCTGTGTGCGAACAATTATCTGGGTCTGGCTGATCATCCGGAGATTATTAAGGCTGCCCATGAAGCGCTCGATCGCTGGGGCTACGGAATGGCATCGGTACGATTTATCTGCGGTACTCAGACGATTCACAAGACACTGGAACAAAAACTCAGCAGCTTCCTTGGCACCGATGACACCATTCTTTACGGATCATGTTTCGATGCAAATGGAGGATTGTTTGAGACTTTACTAAGCGATCAGGATGCTATCATTTCTGATCAGCTGAATCACGCCAGCATCATCGATGGAGTACGTCTCTGTAAAGCACAGCGGTTTCGATATCGCAATAATGACATGGCGAATCTGGAAGAACAGCTTCAGGCAGCGGCCAATTGTCGATTTCGCATGATCGCCACCGATGGTGTTTTTTCGATGGACGGTTATCTCGCAAATCTCCCCGACATTTGCGAACTCGCGGACAAGTACAATGCGATTGTCATGGTCGATGATTCGCACGCCGGTGGGTGTATGGGACCGAACGGTCGTGGTACACCAGAGCACTTTGGTGTTTCTGAGCGCATCGACATCATCACCGGAACACTCGGCAAAGCACTTGGTGGCGCGAGTGGCGGGTATACAAGTGGCCGTAAACCGCTGATCGATCTGCTGCGTCAGCGGTCACGCCCGTATTTGTTTTCTAACACGCTGGCTCCTCCAATTGCGGCAGCTTCCGTGCGGACACTGGAGCTGCTCAGCGAATCTGATCAGCTTAGAAAACAATTGCGAGAGAACACCTCGTATTTCCGCTCTGCTATGACAGAAAATGGATTTCGCATTCTGCCGGGCGAGCATCCAATTGCGCCGGTGATGATTGGCGATGCCGCGCAGGCTACCCGAATGGCCGACGAACTGTTGCAGGAAGGAATTTACGTCGTAGGTTTTTCGTTTCCGGTCGTACCCAAAGGCGAGGCTCGCATACGCACTCAGATGTCGGCAGCTCATACCCGCCCGCAGCTGGAAAGAGCCGTCGAGGCATTCGCAAAGGTCGCCCGTCGCCTGAATATGTGACAAAACTGCCGGAATTCGAATGCCGTGCTTCCCACGTTCTGCAAGATTCGGCCGAATTTGCATAAAAAACATGCCTCGCCGGTGCGGTATCAACATTGGTGAATTCTCCATGATTCGCTAGAGTTCCGCCCCGCCCACTTTCCCGCAATTATAAGGCAAGAGACGACAAACGATGGACCGCGCTTTCATGGATGATATCGCCGCTTTCCCGCTGCCCTATTGCCGCGAGCCGATGAGTTCCATCAGTCATATGGTGGGTGCGGTGGTATTCGCAGTCATGGCGATCATGCTGATTCGGCGCGGCCGTGGCGACTGGGTCAGAACGTCGAGCCTGGTTGTGATGGCGGCTTCGTCAGTTTTACTGCTGATCCTGAGCAGCGCATATCACCTGGCATGGCCTGGTCCAACTCGTGAGTTTCTCCTGCGAGCTGATGTCGCTGGAATTTTTATGTTGATCGCCGGCAGTATGACTCCCATACACGCGATTCTTTTTACAGGTCGCCCACGCTGGATTGCTTTGGCTGGAATCTGGACCATCGCTGTGGTGGGAATTCTACTCAGGATGATCTTTCACGCATGGATCTCAGACGCTGTTGGTGTCTCGATTTTTCTACTCTGTGGCTGGGGAAGTCTGGCTACCGCAATTGTGCTTTGGCGACGATTCGGATGGACCTTTATGAAGCCCGCAGTGTTCGCTGGCGCGTGCTATACGTTAGGAGCAATCGTGCTGCTGTTCCACGGTCCGACAATCATCCAGGGCATCATGGGGCCGCACGAACTCTGGCACATTGCTGTACTCAGTGGACTTACAATGCACTGGCGATTCGTCTTTCAGTTCGCATCCGGACTGCCAGCCAGCAAGCCACAGCTTAGAGTAATCCACTATCAACAAGCCATTCGCGAAGCCGCATAGGCCAGTCGCCCGCAGCATTTGTGGAATCTGGCCTGAAGCCAAATCCATGGCCTGCGTTCGAATAGATATGCAGCTCAGCGGGTACTTTGGCTTCCTTGTATTTCAGGTACAACTGGGCCATGCCAATGGAGATATCGTCGCGGTCTTTGGCCCCCAGAGCGATGAATGCTGGTGGCATACCCGGTTTCACCGTGAATCGACTCGAACTCCCCGGATAGATTAAAACCTGAAAGTCTGGACGACTGCTGGCTTTATCGATGTCGTTCGCGGCATTTGCATCGCCGTCGTCGGAATCCATCGCCGCCAGTGCGGCCAGTTCACCACCGGCTGAGAATCCAAGAATCCCGATGCGGTCGGATTTGATGTGCCAGTCCTTCGCACCACTGCGGACCATACGAATGGCCCGTCGAGTATCCGCCATTGCGTGTTCATCAACATTGTATTTTGAACCCTCTTCGCGAGCCAGACGATATCGCAGCACGAACGCGGCAATGCCCTGATCTGCAAACCATTGCGCCAGACTATCGCCTTCGTGGCCAAGGCAGAGGACTCGATGCCCGCCGCCCGGGGCGATAATGATGGCTGTCCCCGTCGCTTTGCCAGTTGCTGGCAGAAACGGTGTGATAGAAGGATTATGGACGTTCGAGACGTTGTTTTGTCCCGGTTTTGCGTCCACTTTCTCGGGCTCGTTTGCTCTTGCTTCGGAACCAGGTGCTCCATTCGGCCACAGCGGAATGAGCTTTGATTCCACTGCACACGCAGTCCCCGCGTAGAGCATTTCGCAAACTGTAGCCACCATGATAAAGTGAGGAGCAACGCCAAAGATGCGGTCAAGTTTCATCGTTTACTCATTTGTTCGAGATGCGTTCAGCGGGAAGGTTCAAGCCGTGTTCAGGATACTCAGTCTTCATGTGATGTTCAATTGGCAGGTTGGCGTGGTTTGCGGATGGATAATTGTCGCTCTTCAAACCTGTGCGTTTCCACCGTTATCGAATGCACAGGGCACATCGCGTCCGAACGTGTTGCTAATCCTTGTTGATGACCTAAAGCCGATTGCTGGCTGCTATGGCGATCCTGTCGCGAAGACTCCGAATATTGACGCACTTGCCGCCCGAGGCATGCGGTTTGATATGGCCTATTGTAACCAGGCCGTATGTGCTCCTTCGCGATTTACATTGATGCTGGGATCACACTCAACATCGTCCGGGCTTTATGGTCTTGGTAGTCACCTTCGACAAAAACTGCCTGACGCCGTCACGATGCCTCAATACTTTGCGACACATGGTTATCGCACGGAATCACTCGGAAAGGTCTTTCATATCGGTCACGGCAACGAAGGTGATCCAGATTCATTTTCCGTGCCGCACTTCAAAGATAAAGTCATCGAATATCTTGATCCGGAAAGCACCAACGGCGGACAACTGACTCGCGAAGAAGCGTTGTTTACAAACCAGCGATTGGGTGAGATTCGATCGCTTCCCCGTGGTGCTGCGTTTGAATCGCCAGTGGCCGCAGATGCGGACTATGCTGATGGGCGAGTTGCCAACGAGACAATCCTGCGGCTTCAGGCTGCTGCTGAACGTCACAAAACTGACGGCACGCCATTCTTCATTGCGACTGGATTTGTCAGGCCACATCTCCCCTTCAGCGCGCCGAAGAAGTACTGGGATCTTTACGATCCTGCGACACTTCCGATGCCCCAAAATGAATCTCCCCCCAACAACTCGCCGCAAGTCGCATTGAAGCGTGGAGGTGAAATCACCGCTTACAGACCAGTGCCGGAGAACGGCAAGGTCGGCTTAGAATTGAAGCGTCAGCTAATTCACGGGTATTATGCCAGCACGAGTTTCGTGGATGTTCAGATCGGCAAAGTTATTGCGGAACTTGATCGATTGGGAATCGCCGACAATACGATCATCGTTCTATGGGGTGATCACGGATTCCATTTGGGAGATCTTGGAATCTGGACGAAACATACGAACTTTGAACAAGCCACTCGCATCCCGATTCTAATTCACGCAAAAGGGACTACGGCTCCGGGAAGTTCAACGAAGCAGTTGGCCGAAAGTGTTGATCTCTTTCCAACAATCGCGGAACTTGCTGGATTGCCTGCGCCCAGCGGACCGCAGCCTATTGATGGAAAGAGCCTTGTGCCTGTGTTGAAAGACGGCAACGTTCGAGTGCGTGATCATGCGTTTCATGCGTATCCGAACCGCAAGCTGGGGCGTGCGATCCGCACGGAGCGTTATCGTCTCGTCGAATGGAAAACCCCAAACGAAAGCGATGACACCGCAGCGTACGAACTTTATGACTATGAAGCTGATCCGTATGAAACTCAGAATCACGCCGCGACTCATCCAGAGATCGTTGCAAAACTGAAGGCCATTCTGGCGACGTATCCAGAAGCAATTACGCCATGAAGCGCCATATCGGCGAGCGGCATGCGTCAGCTTGCCGGTGAAATGCGCGCGTGTTCTTAAACCGGGATCGGCACGGTCGTGTTTCGTACCGGTGGG
>JANOZG010000536.1:0-13350 GCA_031429275.1 Planctomycetota bacterium | reverse complement strand
CGAGCCCGCTGGTACGACCCGGTCGGCGGCAAGTTTATCAGCGAAGACCCGCTGCGGTTTGGTGCCGGTGATACGAACTTAAGTCGCTACGGTGCCAATGATCCGATCAACAATGCGGACCCGAGCGGTCTGTCGTGGTTCAGTCAGGCTCTGAAGCAGGTGAGCAAAGGGTTCGAAAAAGTCGGTGACTTCTTCGAAGACAACTGGGAGAACGGCAACATCCAAAAAGGTCTGCTCGCCGATACCGCCTGCGGCAGCGATGACAACGACATCCTGTGCCGCAGTGAAAACATCTCGCTGGTGTCACCCACATCCGGCAAGTGCCCGGTCGATCATGTCGATCCGGATGCAATTACGGTCTCCGATTTTCGCATCGAAGACGGAGAAGCAAAGGATGAATACGGTCGCACGATCATCGTGCCGACTTGCGTGGAATGTCCGGCAGGTCAAAAGCCGCATCGTTCGTTCTATGACGACTTCCTGAAGCAGATCAATATCCTGCAGCATCCTCACGTGTGTGCCGCGTGTCCGCTGCTGCAGAACTGCCCCGTTCGATTTGCGTCGGGCTGGAATCAGGTGACGATTGAGGCGAAGCAGGTGCGGCTGATCAATCGTCGTCGCAAGGAAAAGACAACGGAGTTTCGAGATGAATACCGACTGCGCAGCGGCATTGAAGCGACCAACAGTCTTCTGAAACGAGTGACAGAGCTCGACCGTCTTCGCGTGCATGGTCGTCCGGCGGTGTTTTCAAACATCCTGCTGAAAGTCGCCGGTTGGAATCTCGTGCGAGCCGCGAGCGTGCGCTCACTCATCGGCAAACTGAAGAAAGGTGGCCAGGCAGGGCAGTCTGCGCTGAGTTTTTCGACGTCAAATCGCGGTCAGTGACTTTCAGCACGCTCCTGGTCGCCTGAGAAGTCCGCCAACCACGGTGCAGCAAAAAAATCCACGTCCGTCACCAAAACCGATTTCAACCCAACCGACTTTTGTCGCACGTGTCTTCAGTGTTCAGTTGAGGCAGAATCGCCCGATGATGGCGAAGCGAATGTTCAGATCTCGGACGTCGGCGGAAATCAGTCTCGACCCGAGTTTTGCGTCGGAGACATGGGCGATGATGGGCGGGATCTGGCTATCGTAGAATTAATCCCGTCGGCGGAGCGACGGGTGTACGGTACATGCGGCAACGATGGAAGTCGTCATCTGGCACCGGTGGAACTTGGGGGAGGATCGAGTCAGACGGGGCCGTGTGTTCACGAGAGCGGCGATCGTTGCAGCAACAAAGGATTCTTGCCGATATCGACGGCGGACTATTTGAGTCTGCTGGATTGGACGGCTCGACAGACGCGTGCGGACAAGCGAGGATCGACACCGCAACAGTTTGCTCCCTTGTTTGATCGACTGGGTATCTCGGCGGAGATCTGGTATCGTCTGGTAAAAGATTTCGGCAAACTGTTCAGTGTCGTTGCAGGACAGCCGCAGCGAATCGACGAGCATCGTTCGAAGTCCAATTCTCGCCGCTATCGGACTCGCCAGGAAACCCGCGAGTTGCTGGCTCCGGTGTAGCTCAAACCACCGCGCCCAGGTTTGGATCGGAAGGTCGAGGGGACAAGGGGTACTCAAGGGAGGAATGGAAAGGCGACGCCCCTTTACCGTCTGTGAGCTTGAATCCATAACAACCGCAAGCGCTGGCGGATTGAACTGTATCGATACTATGCGGAGGAATTGCCCTTCGTTGGAGTACAGGCTTCAGCCTGTTTGGCAGGCAGTCTATCCACATCGGCGAATCGAAAACTGAGAGTTAAAGTTGAAAGCATGTGGCGAGTCTTCAGGCGCATCGCAGCAGGCTGAAGCCTGTACTCCAACAGACAAGCCCCGACGCGCCCAATTATTGGTATGGTTGGGTTCGATATATCGAGAATTTCGCGGAGTCGGGTTCGGATCTTACAATCCATCGTCAAAAGCGTTTGTCGTAGAGCCAAAGCCGGTTATTCTTTCCCAACCCAAAAGGTACCTTTACGACATTCTAACGCTGACAGACGATTGCGGATTGATCATGGGATTGTTCGACAAACTCAAACGTGGACTTGAAAAGACCAAACAGATTCTGCGAACGGACGTTCGTGACTTGTTCAGATCCGGACAAATTCTGGATGACAAGCTGCTGCAGGATTTCGAAGCTCGCATGATTCGTACCGACATGGGCGTGACCGCAGCTGGTCGTATCGTCGCACGGATCCAGAAAGACCACGGCGGGCGTACAATTGATGTCGATGCCGTCTGGAAGACGATTCATGATGAAATGGTTGAACTGCTGAAGGGACACGACTCCATTCGATGGGATCTGTCGAACCCGCTCTCACCGCTGGCGAAGTCTGAATCCGGACCAACCGTTATTCTGGTTGCTGGTGTCAACGGCGTCGGCAAGACAACTTCAATTGCCAAGCTTGCGAACCTGTTGCAGAAAAATGGTAACAAGGTTGTACTGGCTGCGGGTGACACATTCCGCGCGGCAGCGGTCGAACAGCTCACGCTGTGGAGCCAGCGTCTGGGATGTACGATCGTGCGCAAGGAAAGCAATTCCGACCCAGCGGCCGTCGCCTATGAAGGCGTGCAAAAGGCAGTTGAACTCGGTGCTGACTACCTGATTATGGATACGGCCGGTCGACTACAGACTCAAAAGAACCTCATGGACGAACTGGAAAAGATTCGCCGAGTGATGCAGAAAATTATTCCCGATGCGCCGCACGAAAGCCTGCTGGTTCTCGACGCCACCACTGGACAAAATGGACTCAGCCAGGCCAAGAGCTTTTCGCAGGCTATCGGCTGCACGGGACTGATACTTGCGAAACTCGACGGCACCGCGCGTGGCGGCGTGGCGATTGCAATTCGGCAGGAAATGGGATTCCCGGTCAAGTACATCGGGGTTGGCGAACAGATTGACGATATCGAACTGTTCGACCCGGACAGCTTTGTCGATGCGTTGTTTGCAAAGTAACGGCGAATTACGTTGCAGTGTCGTTGTCCGCAGGCTTCTCTTTCGGCTGGTTTTCAGGCTTGGGCAATGGTCGCAATCTCGCGTTGCGTAGTCTTGCCGTTGTTTGGTACGTGGCAAAGCCAAATGGTTTTGAACGATCGATCGCGAATCGCGTTCCGATTCTCTGGCCTGTCGTGTCGACGTCAACAATCTGATTGTCGTCAATCCACGCACTGATATGATCGTCAGTGACGATCAGGCGAAATTTGTACCACTGACCTTTGGTGAAATCCCGATAGCTGGTTGTTTCGTTCTCCGATGCATCCATCCCGCTCAGGCTTGACAGCCCACAAACGCCGCCGCCCCAGCCACCAATGATTAATGAGCAATGCGAGTCTTTGACTGGGAAAGTCAGCCCCGCAAAGAAATCGCTGCCCGCCACACGTTGAGCTTCGAATTGCACTTCGTAGTTGATCTTCGGCAGGTCTCGTTCGGTATGAACACCTGACAAATCGACTCCCTGGGAAATCACAACATTGCCTTCTTCCACAAAGACTTCACCTTCGCCACCGAAGTTCGTGATCTTCCAGCCTTCCAGGTCTTTGCCGTTAAAGAGTGGTTTCCAGCCATCTTTGTCAGCGACCGCCGATTCCTTTTTGGCATCGTCTGAGACTGCGGCCTGGGGTTTGGTTTCAGGCGATTTTTTGTCATCGGCTGTCAAATTCGCAGACGTCATGACAGAAATGGATGCAATTATTATCGATGCCCAAAGGCATGGTTTGTATTCGCTGATCATCTTCGTTTCTCCCGAAATCGTGCCGAGGCGTTTTGCCGTTCGCTTGCCAACGGTTTGCATATTACCGTTCGCTGGCGCGGGAGGGAAACGTTTTCTGCCTTCGTCGTCTGTCTCGCCTTACCAGGGAGCTTCCATCAGATCGACAATGCGAGATGCCAGTCGTGTCGCAGCTTCATGTTGAGCTGTCGCGAGTGACTGACCAACTTCAGGTGCGAAGCTCACCGCGCTGGCCTGCTGTGTGAGTGCCGAGGATACCGGGAACGTCTGCTGATGCAGAATCTGCCCGCTGCGGCGGTCAACCCACGTAATTTCTGCGCCAAGCATCAATTGCAACTCACGGGGATCGTCGTATCTGGTTTCGCTGAGCACACTCTTTCGAATATCAACAATCTTGCCTTTCAGAATGGTGTCAGCGGTCTCAGCATCTTCAAGGCGGTAAGGAGTTCGCGTGCGAATTTCCCGCTGGACGGCCTCGGTCAGCAAATTGTCCAGATTGCGACGAAACGAATCCGATTGAAACACCGGCACGTGCACCGTTCGAACATCATGCAGCGTCTGCGTTCCAAGCGTATAGCCGCATCCCGCGACGCCGATTACGCATAGAATCGTAATCACGCTGAGAACGGCTATTCGATTAACAATGGTGAAGAACATGACATCATGTCGCTGGTAGATGTTTTACGGCCTCAGAAAAGGGGTCAGGAACCAATAGCCAAATGGCCCGGAGGGTGCTTTGCACTATTGGTTCCTGACCCCTTTTCTGAGCCTTATGGAAGGACAACTCGGCCACGGTTTTCATCGTCCGTAGAATCACTCACGGATTTCACCGGACCGTTTCCGCGGCCAGAAGACTCTGGTGGCTTAGGTTCTGTGGCCGGCAATGAGCTGATGAATTCAGGGACATCGGGAAGTCCGCTCAATTCTCGGCGATCGATTGACTTCAGGATTGCTCGCGCATCTTTTGCAAAGGATGTGTCCGGATATTCATTGATCAACTGAATGCACGCAATCGCGACTGCACGTGGCCGACGTTTTTTCTGATAGTAGTCGATTTCGTACCATAGACGTTCTGCCTGCTGAAGATAGATTTTCTGTAAATCTTCCCGCAGCTGAGGTCGTTCATGTGATGCTGGAAACAAGTGCAGCGACTGCTCCTTGAGTTTCTGAGCACCTGCCAAATCCCGGCCTTCGTAGAAAGGGCCCTGATAGCTCATCTGTTTGACGTGTGCGCCAAGCACAAAGGCGTCTTCAATGTGCGGACTATCCGGATACTCTTCACGCAGGATTTCGAAGTAGCGATCGGCCTCAACAAAATTTTGCTTACGTTGATAGTAAGTCGCAGTCAGCAATAGTGCGTCGTCGGCCAGTGGGCCGGTCGGGTCGTTCATCCAGATGGATTTCAGACACTTCAAAGCGTTGCCCTGAGTGTCAAACCACGGTCGCGATTTTGCATGGAAGTTCGGCAGAATGGGCACTCGAACTGTCGGATCGAGTGATTTTTTTGGGGGTGAAGTTTCTTCAATGACCTTTTCGCCACTGACCTGACGAATTTGATTTTTTGCAACGGGATCTACGATTTCGAGCCAGTCGCGAGCGATTGCAAACAAACGCCGCGTGGCAGGTTCGATGTAGCGAGTGGATGGATAGTCCTCAAATAATTGATCGTAGCCATCCTGTGCTTTGCCGTATTCACCTTTGGCGTAGTAGGATTCCGCCAGGTAGAACTGAGCTTCTTCGCCCAGTGAAGACTCTTTGAATTTCTTTGCTGCCTTTTTGCAGAGCTTAGTGGACAAATCGTAGTCGCCACGATCATAGGCCAGCCGGGCCGCTTCAACTTCCTTGCGTTCCTCAGCGGAAAACCGTTTGCCAAGTTCCAGCGGATTGTCTTCGCCGTACAGGCGTCGCTCCAGCGGTCCTCGAATCGATCCAGGCTTGAGCAGACTGGAGATATCCATCATGCCGGAATCGCTGTGCCGGGAGAAGGCTGAACAACCGGCCGTCAAACAAAGGAAAAGGAAAACAGGAATCAGCAAGCATATCGCGCTGAATGTCGGCGCAGAGCTTCGTTGATCGATCCGATCTTTCGATCTGGATTGACCGGCCGATTCCTTCCGGCTGTCGAGCATCCTGCAGACTTGCATTTTGAAAAAGATCCCTGAACTCGCCTACGCCGTTGATTCAGCGTCGAACGAGAAGGTAGGAGTGGTACAAAGGGGATAGGTCAAGGTTTGGTATCTTCAGATCTGGATGTATCGCAATGTCGAAGGCTTTCGCCCAAGAGCGTGAGTGATGGCAGACACGGCGAGCCGATGACATTCCTCCAGCTGTTTTTTTGTGAAATCAATGGTGTTGACAGTCTCTGCGGATTCCTGAGTCAGGCGACGCAGGATTTCGATCGAACCTGATGAAATAGAAACCCCTGCAAATTCTTCGCGCCGACAGGCTGCACAAAGTACGCCTCCCTGACTGACCCAGTGTGCAAATTGGTTGCCCGTTTGCACGGCTTCACCACACGCCGAACATTCAAAGAGATTGGGAAGCAAGCCGATCAGTTGAAGGAGAGAGATTTCGAAGTGAATAATGACGGGAGAGGGAAGATGTTCAGATGAAGAAAGAGCTGACAGAGTGGAGATGGCAAGATCATAGATCTCAGGAGCCGGGTCGAAGTCTTCCGTGAGTCCGCTCAGCAATTCAGCGACGTAGTAGCCACCGTATAGACTGCTCAAACCACCTTTGGCACTCGAATTCTGCGGCTGAAAGCGACTGATCAGGCGCGCTTCAGTAAGCAGATTGAGGGTGCCGGAAGATTTCCTGATAAAGACTACGCGACATTCGGAAAGCAGGTCAAGAGCAGCATCAAAAGGACCCTTCAGGCGTTTCGCTCCCTTCGCCAGAGCTGCCATTTTGCCAAACTCACGACTGAAGAACGTGACGACTCGGCTGGATTCGCTGAAATCAACCTGTCGAATGACGAGGGCATCTGCTTTTTCGAGCGACACTGTAGGGCGATTCCTGGAGCGATCCGTTGCCGTCTGGATTTTGGTCTGGTGCGATCTGACGAGACAATGTTTCACGCAGACATTGCGGTTCGAGTATATTGATTTCAGAAAAGTTTGGCACCGTCATTTTCTGACTGTGGTGCTTTCGCACGTGGCAAAAAGAAAACCGCAGCGGAACAACAAGGCTCCGCTGCGGTTATCGTTATTGAATTGTCGATCGGATTAATGAATCAACACACTACATCAGTAGGTGATAATCGCATCGATACCAACGACGGTTGAATTGAACAGATCAGCGTGCCCTGGAGCGGCAACGGAGTTCTGTGCACCTTGCGACCACATCTGACGGATTTCCGGACGAATGACCAGTTTCTCCATCGGGAAGTAGTTGAAACCGTACGTCATCGTGTTATATCCGGTACCGTCGGCTTTGTACCATTCCTGACGAACACCCGCCTTGACCTTGTCGCTAACCTGATAAAAGGCATAGTTAATCAAGCCGGTTGAGTTACTTGCGGTACCGGTCGTCGCAAAGTCAGACACCAAGTTTGAATTCAGAACGTCAAACTGATGGACGGTTGAAATCTTATCCGACCATTTCTGAGTCAGGAAAACGCTATTGATCGCCCCGTGGCCCCGCAACCCCATGTTTCCTGTACAGGTCATGTAGGTCAAACTTGTGCTGTCTGACAGTGCGTAGATGAAGCCGCCAACGAAAACGCTACCGTCGTTTTGCTGATCAAACCCAGTGTCCATCCCAGCAGCCCAACCTCCAAGGACTTGAAGATTGTCTCCAGCCTTGTACGTGGACAGGAAACCTGTGTGAGTAAAAGGTTCGCTGTTATAGAAGGTCAACTGGCGGCTAAGGAAGAAGTTACCACCGGACGGGATAACTTCATATCCAACAGGCGTATAGAAGTGCCCGATTTTTGTCGACAGATCTCCAATTGCGGCTTCCACATACAACTGTGGCAATGCCCATTCGTAAATCCCACGGTCCCAGCCGTTCTTAAAATCGTATTCACCGGGATTGTTACCAAAGGATTGTGCTTCGTTGCCATCGACGCCGTAGATCATTTCAGCACGGAAACCGAGACCAAGGCCATTGCTGCCGTCGGCCGTCTTGTTCAGATACAACGCTTGCTGGTTCAAATTCACTCTGTTCCATTCTTTGCCCCGTGGATTAGTTCCAGGCCCAAAGTTGACGTCGTTGAACGCACCGTCACCAGTGAAGGCGCCGTCGGGTCCATTTTGGTAACCGAACTGAGTCCAGCCACCGAAGGTAATTCCACTTCCGCAATCACCAAAGAGCCCACAACCTTCAGCCGATTCTCCGCAACCTTCTCCGCAACCTTCGCCACAGGCGTCAGCGACGAGATCGCCACAAGGCGCAGCACAAGCTGGATCGCATACTGAAGTTGGAGCACAGCAGCTGCTTGGTTCACAGCAGCAGCTCATGCCGGCCAGCTGATCTGTCAGCTTCTGGCCAGCGTCCGCAAAAATTTGTTCACACTGTTGACAGTCACCGCACCCAGCAGCAGCACCGCAACCGTCGTAGCCGAAAGCGGTATTAGCCGCCGTCATTCCACCGACAAGTGCCATGCTCGCAAGGAATGACTTCCACGATCGTCTGATCATTTCTGTTCCTTCGTTTTCTTCCGTGAACTTCCGCAAACCTCCGTTCCTCCCGAACGAACGTCCGCAAAAGACCCGATTTTTTGGCCAACAGAATTCGCTGGAGTCACTGCGATTAGCGAACAACGTGGCAAAATTCCCTGAGCCCACACGGTGTGGTAATTGCTCAATCGGGGGCTACCTGACTATCGGCGGCTCAGGAAAGGCCGCGAGGCTGATTCTGCCTTGAAGACTACTTGAGACGCAGGAATCTGCGCGGGGTCGTCTCACAAAACGACTGGCCTGCGAAGTTTGCATATTCGCCTTGCACAACGCAGGCTTCCCAAACTGCAGTCATTGGTGGACAGGTGCGTAATTGTTCTAACGTAGTTTCCAGATGTCGCTGTGTGCATCGGCAAAATCTGCAGGAACAATGCAGGATCTGCAAGCTACGCGCGCCCACGTCGGATTTGAATTACTGCTTACCTTCCGTTCGTTTCGACCACCAGGGCAATCCCACGCCGCCGTCCATCGTGAGTGTTGTGCCGGTCATGTACGAGCCTTCTTCGCTGAGTGTGAAGCAGACGCCATGCGCCATTTCGTCACCCGTGCCCATGCGTCCCATAGGCAAACCTTCCGCGCCTTCTTTCAGCTGCTGCTCTGTAAAGAACTTTCGCTCGCCCGGAGTGTCGATCCAGCCCGGATGGAAAACGTTGACTCGAATGCCATTCCTGATAAGTTCGATGGCAGCAGTCCGAGCCATGTGATCGATCGCGGCCTTGGCCATGTTGTAGGCCATTGCTGTCGGAAACGGGATAATCGCATGTGGCGAGCTGATGACAGTGATGGCTCCGCCTTTGCCCTGTTTCAGCATCTGCTGAGCAGCCGAGCGAACTCCATGCAATGCTCCCCACATGCTGACTTCGATGGTGCGTCGAAATCCTGCCATATCGGCTTCCACCATCAGTTGCCTGTCACTGTAGACGGCGTTTGATACAAACAGATCCAGACTACCGAAGGCATCGACAGTTTGCTGGACCATGTCTTCGACAGCTTTCAGATCGGACACGTCACATGCACAAACGATCGACTTGCGTCCCATGTCGCGGATCTCCTTTGCAACTTCTTCAGCCTGCGCTTTGCTGGAACTGCAATTGATCGTTACGTTAGCGCCACCTCGAGCCAATGCGAGGGCGACAGAACGTCCGATGCCTTTTGAAGATCCCGTAACGAGTGCATTTTTGCCTATGAAACTGTAGTCCATGATCGTATTTCAATTGAGAGTATTTGTTTATAGTTTCGGAACGTGATGCAACTTCGCAGATTGCGAGTCGCGATTTAACGACGAATCATCGTGGCCTGCACCGATTCCGTCAAATGTCTTTCATTCGGCGTCTTGAATCTCGCTCATCAGTCCTGCCACTTGAGCGGATTCGTAGTGACCCGCAGCCAATAGACTTCGGATGACCTTCTCTCGTCGTTCTCCAGCATGATTCTGGCTGAGTTTCCATTTGCCTTCAATGCGATCAATCTGAATGTCAAATCCCACAATTCCCCCCATGAGCTTTTCAATGAACTCCGAGTCCGGCGAAAGCATCGACCATGGCTGAGACATGTTGGATTCATACAGTTCGACGGTCGCTCGGATGACTTCGTAGAGTCTTGCTGGATCGTCGATCGTTTTCAGAACACCATAGGCATGCACCGTGACATAGTTCCATGTCGGCACAACATTCTGAGCGGCATACCATGTCGGCGAAATGTAAGCATGTGGCCCGTGATAAATGATGAGTACTCGCTCACCTTCGGCGGACTGCCATTGAGCGTTCGGCTTAGCCATGTGTCCCGACACACGCCCGAATTCTCCGGCTTCGCGATCCAGTAACAGCGGAAGATGACTGGCGATGAGATCACTTTCCACTTGCGAAATCAGCGTTGCAAAAGAATGCTGCTGCATAAAGTCATGCAGTTTAGTCAAGTCCGTTTCGTCGAAGCTCTTCGGGATATACATTTGAATGTTGTGCTTCCACACATAGATAAGAAGAGAACCGTGAAGGGATAATGGATGAACGATCAACAGGGGGCCGGTTTTAGTCTTAAGGATCATCTATTCAATGCGGAAAAAGTTCAATACCTGGCGTGTCAGTTCCACGCAGCGAACAGGAGCTTTGATCGATTTGCGTTTATCCGTGAAACGATGGTGCAACTTCAAAAACTGGAATTAAAAGCACGTATTGTCCATATCGCGACCGTGCTTGAAGGCTACCTTCCAAAGGATTTCGGAGTCGCCGCGAAACAAATTGTCGCTGCGCTGCCACAACCTCTTGATCCAACCCGCAACGACGATGACTTTGGCGACTTCATCTTCGCCCCGCTCGGTGAATTTGTCGTGCGGAACGGATTGTCGAAGAAGCACGTCCAAACGTCACTGAAAACGCTGAAAGAGATCACGCAGCGATTCTCAATGGAAGACGCCATTCGGAGGTTTATCAACACTTACCCGCACGAAACGCTTGCGGAACTCGCGCGATGGTCCACTGACAAAAACTACCATGTGCGACGCCTCGTCAGTGAGGGAACTCGACCTTTGTTGCCGTGGTCCGGTCGAATTTCGATTGATGTCACGACGTCGCTGCAATTCCTCGAAACTCTTCACGCCGATCCGACTCGTTATGTCACCCGATCCGTCGCCAATCACCTGAACGATATCGCAAAGGCCCAGCCGGAGATCGTGCTGGATGCGTTAAGTCGATGGAAACAGCGTGGCAAGCAACAACCAGCCGAGTTGCGTTGGATGACCAAACACGCCCTGCGTACTCTGGTGAAACGCGGACATCCACAGGCACTCCAATTGCTTGGATTCAACGCAGGTCCAAAGATTGATGTCACAGGATTTACCATCAACACGCAGCATATTCAGCCTGGAGAAGCGGTCGAGTTTTCATTCAACGTCGCGGCCCTTCGAAACGAATCTCTCGTGGTCGATTACGTGATTGAATTTGTCAAAGCCAACGGAAAGCTGTCTCCGAAAGTCCACAAGCTGAAACAAATCAGCCTGAAAAAAGGTGAGTCTACCGTCGTCAGCAAACGCCATGTTCTGCGAGCGAATGCCACGACCTACACGTTGTATCCGGGAACTCATTTTGTGACGCTGCAGATCAACGGCCAGCCCTTCGGACGATTGTCGTTTGAACTATTTCCTGCGAAATAGACTCGCGGCAGCGTTTTAGAATTTGCGCCTATGGGATTCGTTCCGGCAGGGACGTTCGTGAATTGCCCACCCTTTTTAACGGTGGGATATGCGAAAATAGAGATCAGAAAGTCCCGTAGGGACGAAAGAAATTCGGGACGTGTAATTTTTCCAGCCTGAGAATCTTTCTTCCCCGACGGGACTCTCCAGACATTCGTTTCGTCAACCCAGCACTAAAGTACTGGGCTACTATCAACTTTCCCTGGCGGCACAAACCGCCGAACGCACTACCGAACCTCAGCCCGGTGAACATAGTTTTCCAGTCACGTTGTGTTATGGAGCCAATGTTGAAGACTTCATGGCTTCTGATGCCTTCTTCGCTGGCGCTGCCACCACTGGCGGTCGCAGTCGCTCTGGTGTATCAGGGATTTCTTCAGTCAGCCTGTTGATTCCCGCAACTTCCTTCGTGAGGGTGAATGCGTCGTAAACTTCGCCAATCGCGGTATAAGCTTCGTAGTGCAGCTTTTCTCCATCGATATGAATGATTTGGTACAACTGCGTATCTTCGGCATGGCGAGACATGAACGGGTGTCTCTGCAGGTTGTACATTTTCGGCCCGCTGACCGACACAACATAGACAGTCCCGGAAAAGACATCAGCCGCATTGACGCCGGTTGTCAGATTGACATGTCCCATTGGTGTATCAAGTCCGGTTCGACCATACGTGTGGTCATGTCCCTGCAGAACCAGGTCGACTCGGTGCTTGTCCAAAACGGGCTTCCAGATCACTCTTAGAGCAGCGTTATCGCGATCCTTGCCGGTTGAAAACATCGGATGATGAAAAGTACAGACAACCCACTTCTCTTTGTTCTCGGTAAGGACCTTGTCGATCCATTCGGCTTGCTCCATCGGCTTCTCGTTGCTGTTCATCCCGATGATTCGCACGCCCTGATAGACCAGAGTAAAGCATGCTTCTTCCAGACCGGCCGGACCGTCTTCCGGAAGAGCAAATTGCGGCCGCCAGTGGTGAGACAATCGACGGGTAATTACGTCCACTTTGGCCATTTCATGATTACCAGGAACAGCGATGCTGGGAATCATCCCATTTATCCACTCGCCCGCTTCGAACCACTCCTGCCATTCCACATCTGATTCGGCGTTGTTAATCAGATCTCCCGCATGAATCATAAACTTCGCCTTCGGAGCATCACGATAGGCTTCGCGGATAACGCGTGACCACTTCGAACGAATATCGTTCTGTGCATCGCCGAAGTAGATGAAGGAGAAAGGCTCAGCGTCTGTGCTGGCCGTTGTGAACTGGAACCATTCACTCCAGTTCACACCATCACCGACTCGATACGCATACTTCGTCTTTGGCGAAAGCCCTTCGAATTTCACCGTGTGAAAATGAGCCGTGTTCAGATCTGTCGTCAGTGGCTGGCTGACCGCGACCAGTTGCTTGCTCTGCGATTCCAGATCCGGCCCTGCATTGGCAATCGTGATTTCAGCCAGTCCCCGAGGAACCTCAGTCGATGTTCGCCATGTCACAGCCTGAGACGTCGCAGGATCTGAAGCCCAGGTGAGAACGATTCGGTCCGGCAGAATTCCTGGTCGAGCGAACTCCGCGGGTTCCACTTTCGGAACCAGCTTGATCACATCCGGAGCAGCGTCCTGAGCAGACACGGACATCGCCGTCAGCGGCAGTACAGCCCCAAACGCAACCAATTGTCGAACTCGAAATAAGGATATGAACAACATAAGAGATCCTGCGGTTAATGAT
>JANOZG010000535.1:0-2633 GCA_031429275.1 Planctomycetota bacterium | reverse complement strand
GAAAGTTTTTCGTGTAGCGCATACCGTTCCGCTCGTAAATAATTGGCATATCGGTGTTGCCATTCCACTGTGACAGATCCCGATCGAATTGAGTCACATCATTGTAAGTCTGACCGTTGATCCCGATGATTCTGTCCCCTGCCTGAAGGCCAAGGCGGGATGCGACACTGTTTGCCTGTAAATCCCGGATGATGAGTCGATCTGTGGTATTGGAATCAAATGTTGCACCAAATGGACTTCCATTGTTCGTTCCATTTGAGCCCACTTGAGCAGTTGCCGAGTCACGCAAACGATTGACACCAGCGTTCACATCCGATTTGAGACTGGAGTCGACTTTCTGACCATCCGTATCAAGGGTCGCACGACCACCGGCCTGCACGTCATTCTTTTGCGCATCGGACACGGCACTGTCAACAGTGTTTTGCACATCGGTTGCTGCTGATGCTGCCGCATCAACAGACGCATCACCGACTCGGCCTGGAGCCTCAATGTCAGTATCGGCATTGATCTGGCCGTCTCTGACGATGCCGCCGTCGCCAGTTTGCGGAACAGCCACCTGCCCATAGGCAGCGTTGGTAAGCGCAAATCCCATCACTGCCCACGAAAATGAGTTCACAACTGTCTTCCTTACGACCATCTGCCTTCTCCTCAAAAGGTTTTCTTACTCACGGCACTGCGACTGAGTCAGGACGAAACACTCGCCCAAGGTTGACTCAGTCCGTTGCATCGCCAACACGGCATTGCTGCGAATACACGCATCGAGTGAGTAATCTGCTTTTCTCCTGAAGCAATCAACGTGCCGGTCATGCAGAAATCTTCCCAATCGTGTCAACACGCGTGCAGCGTTGATTGTCTGCGATTGAGTTATCTTGCCTAAAGAAATTTCGCAGAAGCTCGAGCAATGATCGACACAACGCGCAGTAAGGCTGCGAAACTGGTCGCCATCCCGCCAGGATGATCGGTGAACAACCGAGCTGATAGCACGTATCGACGGCTTTCCGAATGAAATTCGCTGATGCCACTCATTGGCAATCTCGAGTCTATCCAGTCCGACTCGGTCCGAAGCAGACGATAAAGGCCCGACTCAATGACGAGCCGGGCCTCGGTGTTTCAATACATATTCAGTTCATTCATCTCAGCTGACAGGCTTCGATAATCTGAGCGGCAGCCTCATCTGCGTTCATTGACATCAGTGGCAGCGAATCACCGATAGTGGACCAGGCATATTCCTCGCGATGTTGAGAATTGAATGTCGCAGAATGCAGGCTTCCCGTCCGACTCAGTCGAAGAAATGCCGTGCTGATCAGGATGTTTTCGTGTTTCAGTTTCGTTTTCAGACTTTCTGATATCCCGAACCACACAAATTCCCTGGCGGCACCCGGCAGCATGTCGGGCACCGGGCGCTGGTCTTCGATCGACGCGATATTCAGGATGCGTCCCCAACCTTGATGTCTCATCAAAGGCAATGCCGCCTGAATCGCACGGAAAGCACCCCGGCAGTTCGTATACATGGTGTTCACAAACTCTGCCTGCGTGATGGAATCGAACGGACCGGCTGCATTAATGCCCGCCAAATTCACTAGCACATCAACACCGCCAAATTCGCTTTCAATTTCTGCCATCGTTCTGGTCACTGAATTCGGATCTCGCATATCGCACGCGATGCCGATTGCATCGCGGGTATAGCGTCGCACTTCTCTCACCGAATGATCCAGTTGGTCGACCGTCTGTCCGCAGATCGCCAGTCGAGCGCCTCGCGCTGCGACCTGCCGCGCGAGGGCCAATCCCAAATCACGAGAACCCCCGGTGATCAGTACTCGTTTCTGATCCCAGGAAAAGCGTTTAGACTTGCGCACTGGGGTGTGTGCTGACATCGGCCCGGCGAAGCCAATACCACTGTTCATGAGAAGCGTCCTGAAGTTTTCCCTTGATTTCTGTCCTTTGCGTCGCTGTGAACTGCAACAACAGTACCGTTACCGCGCGGGATACGGACAGATTCATGGACTCGCCGGGCCATGACAAACAGGACTCATTCCAGTTCCGCATACAGAATTCAGGAGATTCTGTCGGGGGTTTCATGAGAAAGTTTCCCCAGATCAAGTACACCCGTAACACTGCGTCCTGAATCGTCCGCGTGAGTCGCAACCCGGAAATCCGCAACCACCACAGTAATGTTGTCGCGTCCTCCGGCTTCGTTCGCGCGGAACACAAGCTGATGACAAGCCACTACCGGATCGTCGGCGTCGAGCAGGACTTCGTTAATCTCTTCGTCCGAAAGCATGCCCGTCAGGCCGTCCGAACAGAGCAGCACTCGGTCACCGGCTTCAAGTTGCAGCTTATGGACTTCGACTTTGAGACTGGCTGAAGTACCGCCGACGGCGTTCGTGATCACATGACGCAGGTGGTGTTTGGCCGCATCTTCGATGGCGACGGTTCCGTTACGAACCATTTCTTCCACCAAAGTGTGGTCGTGAGTCAGTCGGTAAAGAGTCCCCTGGCGGCACAGGTAACAGCGAGTGTCGCCGACATGTGCAATGAACAATGCGTCATTCAGACTGTAGGCCAGCGTCAGCGTTGTCCCCATACCGCGGAGTTCTGGCCAGTCCCTCGCTTCTGCCAGCACGCGGGCATTT
>JANOZG010000534.1:0-4208 GCA_031429275.1 Planctomycetota bacterium | reverse complement strand
ATGAGGATGTGCGGTAACGATGCGGTGCCGCAAAACAGGGCAAGCATCAGTGAAAGGAAGTTGATTTTGTCGGAGAATTTCTCGCTGCGGATTCCCTTGAATGTGGCATGTTCGCCGGGGCGCAACACTTGAGAACCCGGAGTAATCTTCTGGTAGTAGACTGTGACTTCGCTTTTGTCGGCGAGCTTGATTTTTTCGTTTCGCCATAAAACAACTTCGCTTTGCTGTAAAGTGCTGAAGAATTCGAGTGGTGACAGCGGTCCGGTTTCAGTTTTTCCTTCGGGCAGTGATTTCAGATATCCGATCGGGTGCAGCACTGCCTGATCCGGCCCGGTTCCTTTGGGAAGGCCGTTGATCAGAACCGCGCCGTCGGCAAGTTTTGTCACTGTCTGGGCTTCGGTCAATGTGACGGGATCACCTTCGGTGGCAGGCTTAACAACGTGCCAGACCGACGTGCGTTTGGTATCGCGATTCTGTAAATGGACGTACGATTGTTTGGTTTTGCCCCAGCCGTCCGATACCTCAAGCACGTCAACGTTCTTCAGGCTTCCGACAATTCCGTCAGCGTTGTCCAGATCTTCTGCCGTCACCGTTAGCGACTGAAATTTGTAGCCATCCAGGCCACCTTCTTCGACCTTAAAACCGCGTTGCAGAATCATCCATGTCAGGATTGCACTGAAGAAAACAAGCAATGTGCCTTTGAGAAACTGTACCCATGTTGTCGAGACCATTCCCGCCGTTACGACGATCAAAATAACAACGGTTCCCACCAGAACAACGCCCACCCAGTGGTCCAATGCCAATAGCGGTTGCACGAGAACTCCAGCACCAACCATTTGCGGAATCAGATAGAAAATACTCACCGCCAGCGTGCTGATTCCCGCCGCAAGCTTGATGCCGGGTGAATTGAACTTCGAATCAAGTGCGTCGGCGAATGTAAATCGCCCCAGCCGCTTCATCGGTTCGGCGATTACGAAGAGTGCTACAATCCAGCCTGCGAGATAGCCGATGGAATACAGAAATCCGTCGTAACCATAAAAGGCGATCATGCCACAGATGCCAAGGAATGACGCCGCCGACAAATAGTCACCAGCGAATGCAATTCCGTTCACGAACCACGGGATCTGACCGTGTGCCGCAAAGAAGCCTTCGGATGACTTTGCTTTTCGTCCCAGCCAAAAACTGAGGCCCAGCGTGAAGCCGACGAAGATCGAAAAGAAGATGACCGCTTTCCATGAGAGTTCATGAATCATGCTCGCGGCTCCTCTTTGCCGGAGCCTGATTTTTCGCGACACAGGAATCCGTAAAGTCCCGACAACACGAGAGCTCCGATGATTAACCCGAAACCGTAGAGGATCGCGACGTTCAAACCAGCGATCGGTGTGGCCTCCATCTTGTCAGGAGCAAACGCGTTAAGAAACACGAACCCGCCGTACACGATCAGGTAGATCGTGAACAGGACGAGTCCTATCTTTGAATTCCGGGACTGCATGAATGAACTTTCGACTTGAATGAGCGGTACGGCGCTTGCCGCCGGTAACTGTTTTGAACAAAGTAGGCATCACTCTCCGAGTGATGGACTGCGATTCTGTGGGCGTGATGACAATTGATGTTTATTTTGATTTGAAAAAACTGCACGAATCGCATTTCGTCACTCGGAGAGTGACGACTACTTTAAACCAACTGAAACGCCGGGACTACGCTTCGACCCCAAAAGAACTACGTCAAACTCCAGCCCTTGCGGTATTCGCGTTTGATAAACTGATCGGCGTCCGGAGCGTTTGTGGCTCGCATTTCAGCAGCGTTCCATTCCAGCTTCTTGCCAACGCGATATGCGACGTTGCCCAGATGATTGGCTTCGGTCAGCCAGCCTGAATATTCAAAATTGCACGTCGTCGGAGCACCCGTCTTGCAGGCATGAATCCATTCATTGTGATGGCCGAGTGACGCAGGGATAAACTGCTCCGGCGGTTTAAAGTCTTTGAAGTTATCTTCCGGCAGCAACTTATAGCGTCCATAATCGGACACCAGCATTCCTTTATCGCCAACGAACAACACGCCGCTGTCCCAATCTGCGATGTTGGCAGCTTTCAGGATTTCTGGACGATGTGTCCCTTGATACCACGTCAACGCGACTTCTGGCTGGTCGCCTTCCGCAGCATATTCATACCGCACATGCATCGATGCAGGAGCCAGCTCTTTGTGTGCCGGACCACCAAACGGTTCTATCGTTTTTGGAGCCTTCAGCTTCAGAGCCCAGAAGGGCAGATCGACCCAGTGGCTTCCCAGATCCGACATCGTGCCGTTGCCGAAGTCCCACCATCGATACCACTTTGGTCCGGGGAAGTAGACATTGTTGTAAGGTCGCTCAGGAGCTGGTCCGACCCACAGTTCCCAATCGAGTTCGGGAGGAATCGGGTCCGCGTTCGCCGGTCGATCCTGCACTGATACGATATCACCGTGTGCTTTTGCTTCTTGCGGAGTCTGCAATCCCCAGGCTCGACCAACCCACACGTGGCATTCGGAAACTTTTCCGATTGCCCCCGTTTGAATAAGTTCGACGACTCGGCGATAGTTGTTTTCAGCGTGAATCTGCGTGCCCATCTGAGTCGCAACGCCAGCCTTTGCTGCAGCTTCACGAATGATGCGTGCTTCTGAAATGCTGTGTGTCAGCGGCTTTTCGCAATAGACATGTTTGCCAAGCTGCAGGGCTGGCAAAGTTGCGAACGCATGCGTATGTTCGCACGTGCTCACAACCACCGCATCGAAATCGTTTGGCTTGTCAAAGATGCGGCGGAAGTCAGTATCTCGCCTTGCCTGCGTGTGAGTTGCTGCGGCCTTGTTCAGATTATTCGCATTGACGTCACATAAAGCCGCGATGTGTTCACCGGACACGGACTGCAGATTTCCACCACCGCGGCCGCCGCAACCGATCACGGCGATTCGCAGCTTGTCCTGCGAGGACAGTGCTGCCGGGATACCGCTGACATACAACGATGCTGCCAATGCTGATGTTGATTGCAAAAACGCACGGCGGGAAGAATGAATCGAGGAAATCATCGGCGGGACTCCTGTAGAACGGGGTCGAATTGCAAGGCGGGACATAGAACCCGCCGCGATTGTGAAGCCCCGCGCGCTGCATTGCAACCGAATGGCAAATTTACAGATACAGCGGTGAGCAGTCGCGGATTTCAGTAAATCGTCCTTGCCGAGGAAGACTGTCGAGCGAAGCTCGAACCTGTGCCTGAGTGTTCGCTCAACGGCGTCATGTGGAGCTTCGATCAACCATTTCGAGGTCGCGGGTCGCGACGAGTCGCGAAGTCCTTTCCGGCAGAAAGGACCTGCAAAAGACAGTCCTTTCCGGCCAGAGCTTACCTTCTTCGGGTCGTGTTCCTTGCCTCATTTTCTTCAAAACCACCCTAAATAATCGCCACTTGAGCCCGTGTTTGGTAAATTGCGCTTTCCATGCCGGAAGCATACAGCTCACTTCAATCGAAATAGTGCACAACGTACTTTGAGGAAGAGACTATGGCTAAAAAGAAAACTGCGAGTTCCGACGCAAAACCCAAGGCTGTCAAGAAAGCATCAGCGGTCCCGGGCACGGATTCCGAAGAGAAGCAGTCCGTCAATGCTGCAACGCGAACTTTGACACACGACGACATCGGTCACGTTGCAGGACTGGTCTGGCAGTCGCTGAATGGGCAGGGTGAGCAAAGCCTGGCGTCCATCAAGAGTTCCGTCGATGCCCCATCAGATTTGGTTCTCGCCGCCATCGGATGGCTGGCCCGTGAAGACAAACTTGGGTTTGTAACTAAAGGTCGGTCTGTTGTTCTGTCGTTGCGATGAGACGGCGAGTAGTGCAACAGTGCTGAATATGAAGCCACATTCGAAACCGGACTTTGTTGCATTAGCTTGTAGAATTCGATGTGTCTTTCGGGCGATCAGCAAGCCAGAACCTGAACCATTCAAAGCAAGCCACACACAGGTGATACTTGGTCGCTTTGTTATCAGTATCAGGCGGACTAAAGGCAAGTCCGCCAAACTCTGTGAGCTGAGCCTGACACTTGTCGCATTTTGGGGCAATCATGACAAACTTTCGTGTGAACGATACAGAGGATAATTCCAATACACATTCAGTTATTGTTTTCTGGCGAGCGGCAGGGCGTCAGCCCACCGAGGTATAAGCGTGTTCCACGGAGGGCTGACGC
>JANOZG010000533.1:0-1726 GCA_031429275.1 Planctomycetota bacterium | reverse complement strand
ATCCGAAACCACGATCATGGCGATCTTTCGCGACTTCGCCAACTTCTTGTACTTGCCAATCAGCGATGCGATCGAGCGACACATATTCTCTTCACCGGAAGTGTCCGTCGTTACGCTGTCGATTGCAGCTTTGATCTTTTCCTTATCGGCCGTTGGTCGGGCGGTATGTTCATGGATATCCTTCCCATAGCTGGCCACAACCGTCAGCAGTTCATCATTGCCACTCCGCTTGATCTCCTTATCCTGTTTGGCCACAATTCCAAGTTCATCGTAGACTCGAAGATAATTCTCTCGAATTTCCTTTCTGTCATCTTCCATACTTCCGGATTCGTCAAACAGCCAAATCACTGTGACCTTGTCGTTTCGCATCATTCGGGCCACTTCCTGAGTGATGATGCTCATGGCTGCTCCGTAACCTTCGACAATTGCTCCGACTTCTCCTGCAATGTTGCCCTCTCCCAATTCCTCCCCGATTAGAGCATCTGTGGGCAGCGCGAATCCGCCCATCGCTGGACGTACGTTACCTTCCCGCATAACCGCTGACTTGCCCACATTTACTGGCGCAGATCCGGGCTGAGCGCTTCCTCCAGTGCCGATTCTGGAAGACGGCGTTCCGCCTACGTTGTCAGTAATTGTTCCGCCAGCGATTGTATTCGTGGTTTGAGCGGGGATGATCAGTCTTTCCAACTCGCGAGTCATATCTGACACCGCCGTTGGCTCGGTGGATTCCGCGAAGATCGACTCCAACTGCAACTCTTCGGTGATTTTCGGAAGCGATTGCTGGACCAGCAGCAGCGCTAGAAAACATCCCAGATGAAATAGAACGGAAAGCCCGATTGATCGCAGTTTTTGAAAAATGGCGTTCACCACAATCTCCTGTACAGCAAAATTGAGTTTCTCAGTTTTAACCTCAGCATCATTCGGTAGTCAACGTCGACAGGAATCTCCCGACGAGGATTGCGGATTATCCTGACAAAGGGCTGCTAAAGGAGATGTTAGGGTTAGGGCCTGTGTGCCGGGAACTTCAATCATTGCGGTACGATGTGAGATAATTTGCTTCTGCCGAAAGTTTATGGGATGTCGTTTGTCCGAAGGCTTCAGGTTCTGCGTCGATTTGATCCGTCACTTCTGCTGGGCGTTGTCGGGACGATTCTTTTCTACAGCGTTGTGTTGCAGCCAGGAATGCGTGAAACGACTCTGGCCCACTACACAACTGAGCACGAAGTTGAATTCGTCATTGTTGCATTGTTCATCTGGGGTCTCGTCGATATAACGATCAAGCTGCTCTGCTTACCCCGCGAATATATGGCAGCGCACCATGCGTGGCTTCCTACCCGCGTGGGACGTGAACCGGCATCTCACGCGGAAAGTTTGCTGCAGAATGTTCGCGAGCGACCTCGCTGGCTGATGGAGTCCCGAATGGGACAGCGACTGACAGACTCGCTCACGTTTGTGGCCGAAAAAGGTACAGCGGAAGATTTTTCCGAACACATCAGATATTTGTCCGATCAGGACCATAATCGATCTCATGCGAACTATGTTCTGCTGAGATTCGCAATTGCGATCACGCCGATCCTGGGATTCCTCGGCACCGTGGTCCACTTCGGCAGCGCTATCGGACAGTTCTCGTTTACCGAGATGGACGAAAAACTCCCGACCGTCGTGGCGGGCCTGGGCACAGCTTTCAATACAACGACCGTTGCACTTGCTGCCTCCATGATCCTCA